>JAIRKB010000090.1 GCA_031260385.1 Propionibacteriaceae bacterium
CCAACTACTCCGGTTCAACCTCCCTAGGCCGAGCCTATCGCGAGCGCCTCTACGGAGCTTGGGGGCTGGTTGATGTCCGAGACTGTATCGACGCCGCCCACCACCTGATCGATGCCGGCCTAGTCGACCCCAACCGCCTAGCGATCATGGGTGGATCCGCCGGTGGGTTCACCACCCTTGCAGCACTGACCACCTCAAAGATCTTCTCAGCCGGTATCTCCCAATATGGCGTCGCCGACCTCGAAGCCCTCAGCCGCGACACCCACAAGTTCGAGTCCCGCTACAACGACACCCTAATCGCCCCCTACCCCGCCGAACGCCACATCCACCAAGAGCGTTCCCCCATCAACCACATCGACCAGTTATCCGCGCCGATGCTACTTCTCCAGGGGGGTCTCGACAGGGTTGTACCGGTGGATCAAGCCCAAGCCATGTTTGAAGCCGCCCGCGCCAAAGGTCTAGACGCCGAACTAGTAATCTACGAAGACGAGGGCCACGGCTGGCGCCAAGCCCCCACCATCGAAGACGCCTACACAAAGATCATTAACTTCCTAGGACGCATCTGGCATTTCACCCCGAAGGCAACTAAAGACTAAAAACTAGCCCCAAAAATCGCCGTACCGATCCGTACACAGGTCGAACCATGAGCGATGGCAGCATCAAAATCACTACTCATACCCATCGACAGCTCAGCCCATCCCCCACCATCACGATCCCATAGCTCGGATCGAAGAGCAGCCAACCGAGCGAACCCCAGATCAGCGAGCCCAGGATCAGGATGTGCGACAGTCATCAGCCCACGCGGTTCCAGCCGGTCATAGGCCTTCAGAGAGCGAGCAAATGCAAGAACCTGATCGGAGGCCAATCCATGTTTGGTGACCTCGCCCGAAGTGTTCACTTCGACCAGCACCGGCAACCGACGATCTGAGTCGATCCGTTCGAGATGGCGCTGTAGGGCTTCCGCCAAGCGTAAAGAGTCCAAGGATTGCAGTTCGGCGATCACAGAGCAGGCTAAGGGAACTTTATTACGCTGCAAGTGCCCGATAAACACCCAGGAGGTCGCGCCCAGCTCCCGAGCTTTTATCGACATTTCCTGGACCTGGTTCTCGGCGACCTGACCAGCACCAAGAGCGATAACCTGGGCAATCTCCGCGGCAGACCGTCCCTTGGTCACCGGCAGTAAGCGTACCTCCTCCGGATTCCGACCAACAGCCCGACAAGCCTGATTGATGGTTTCGGTTACCCGGCGGTAGTTATCGGCAATGGCCATCACGGCCATCTCGCAGCCAGTGACATCACCCCGAGCAAGGAGATTATCCCCAGCAGCACCCCAGCGCCAACAAAGCGTTCCGTGATCTCATCCTGGATCTTTTCATAGCCAATCGAACGCGAAATCCCTTGATAGACCTCGTTTAGTTTGTCTAAGGTGTCGGCAGTGTATGCCTTACCACCGGAGAGACGGGCGATCTCCCGCAGTTCCTCGGTCTTCACCTCGACGGGCATCTGACGGTTGCGTTCATCGAGGATATAGCCCCAAGGCGTCCCAAAAGCGATGGTGAAGATTGGCACTTGCAGGGTCTTGGCGTCCATGGCGGCGGTGGTTGACAGACGCCCGGTGTTGGAGTCACCGTCAGAGAGCAGCACGATGGCAGCGGGGGGTGGTTCATCCGGGTGATCCGGATCCGGTGGGATGAGCACCAGCCCGTCCAAAGCGGCATAGATCGCATCACCGATAGCGGTCGATTGGGCCAACGTGATTCGGTCAATGGCGCGGGTGATCGCCCCACGATCGGTGGTCGGTTGGACCACGGTGGTGGGCAGGGCGGCGAAGGTGATCAGGGAGACGTTGAACCCCGGCGGCAACTCATTGACGAATTGTTTGGCGGCCTCTTGGGCGGCCTTGAGCCGGGTTGGCTTAACGTCAGCGGCCTCCATCGACAATGACACATCGATCACTAGAAACACGGTTGCCCGCTCCCGGGGAATATCAACATATCCGAAGGGTTTCGCCCATGCCAGGGTCAGGGAAGCGATGGTCGCGACCGCCGCCACCACGGCGACGTGGCGTTTCCAGGCCTTTCGTTTCGGGAAGAGGGCCTCCAGACCACTGCGATCGGCTCCTTGTCGGCGCCCTTTGATCAGGGTCCAGATCAGATAGATGCCGAGGAAGACCGGCACCACCCACAACACCGCCAAGCGGGATTTGAACATGAACTCTAGTGCTAACACTGTCATTTGAATCGGACCCCCAATACGACTGCCCCAGCCCCGGCAATTAGCGCGAATATCAGCGAACCAAAAGCCCAGGTGGCCGTGACTTCCTTTTCCACCATCTCCCAGCCTAGTTCCGATTGTATCCGACCATAAGCGCGCCCGAGTTGTCGGGCATTGTCGGCGGTGTAATACTCACCCCCCGAAATCTCGGCGATCTCCGCCATCAACTCGCGATCCGGCGGCACATTGATGCGCTCATCGTCGAGGTCAACGTAACCATTATCCGAGCCATAGGCGATGGTGTAGATCGGTATTCCCGCTATCTCAGCCTGTGAGGCTGCCTGGCGGGGTGACTGTCCATGGGTATGGCCCCCATCCGACAGCAAGACAATCATGGCGGGCACCTTGTCTTTATCGCCTTCGGGCATGCCCGCGACGGCCGACAAGGCGGCTTGCAGGGCATCACCAATCGCCGTTCCATCTTGCGTCACCAAAGACTCGATGACCCGACGTACGGCTTGCTTATTGCTATTGGGCGCCAAGCGTACGGAAGGGGTGCCAGACAGCGAGACGATCCCAATGTTAAAACCATCGGGTATCTCAGCGACGAAGTTGAGGGCCGCCGCCTTGGCCGCTTCAAGACGGTTTGGTTCGACGTCCGTTGCCATCATCGACTGAGAAATGTCGATAATTAACACGATGGTGGCCCGCTCGCGAGCGACCTTATCAATCCCTAATGGCCGGGCCCAGGCGAGATTCAAGGCGATTAAGCTCAAAACTGACAAGGCGACGATGACGTGGCGGAGCCACTGCGACTGGACCGGCATCACCGCCCCCAACACCGTGGTGTTGGTATATCTCATTCCCCGCTTGGCGCGCCGCCGGACAACGATGACATAGAGCGCAATCAGGATCGGGATGATCAGCAGTAACCACAACCGACCGATCGCTTCAAAACCGTAGAAAGGCACTGTCATTTCGCTACCCCCTGGGGTGGAGTGTGCAGCTGACCAGCGATCCGCCGATAGGAGATCACGAAGCGAGCGATATCGTCGACCCAGTCGCGGTCGGTCCGCAACTGGATATGAGCGGCCCCCGCCCGCCGAATCGCTAGGCGGATCCGTTCCCGCTGGGCCCGAGTCGCCGCATTGAGCCGGGAGCGCGCCGCCGGGTCGGAGGTGTCAACATAGCGGTCAAACTTCGATTCCGGGTCCCGGATCAGGATCTCACCGACATCAGGGAACTCCATCTCGCGGCGGTCCACTGTCTCAACACAGATCACTTGGTTGCGAACACAGAGCTTGCGCAAGGGGCGCTCCCAGGCCGGTTCCACATTCGGATCAAGTTCCGTGTCACCGGTGGTCAAGAAATCGGAGACGATCACCCGCATACCGCGGCGACGCAAGGTCCTAGCCATCTGTTCGATCCCAGCGGCGATATCCATCGGTCCTTCGGTATTATCCGGCACAATCGGGCGGGTAAGCATCCGGCGCAACAACCCGTACAACGCCATTCGACCGGAGCGGGCGGCGATACGTGTTAAGCCCTCCGGATCCATGATCACCCCACCAAAACGGTCGCCGACCTTCTGTGAGAGGAAGCCGATGGTGGCGATCGCGGCGATGCCAAGATCGCGTTTGGTGACCCCAGCCGTGCCCCAGTTCATCGACGGTGTCACGTCGAGTAGCGCCCAGACCTCGAGTTCGCGGTCGGCGATCGTATCGCGGACGTGGGGAATGGTGGTACGAGCGGTCACCGCCCAGTCCATCCGCCGAACATCATCCTGGCCAGGGACGTAGACGCGGGCATCGCTAGTCTCCGAACCCGGCCCTGGTAGGAGTCCGATGTGATCACCTTGGAGGAAGCCTTCGAGGCGACGGACGATCGTTAACTCTAGGCGTCGCAAAGCCGCTTCCGGTGCGAGCTTACTCAGGGGCAGGGTCGCCCCGGTCGGCGCTTCGACGACCGAGGTTGCTGCCGCCTGAGTCGGCGCAGCGAAGTCGATCCCGGTCATCCCCGCCCGCCTGGGGCCCCCGTTTGGGGCTGATTCCAAACCGGGGTTGGCGGTGGCACCATAGCGACGATCCGTTCCACAACCTGGCCGGGAGCAATGTTGTCGGCGACGGCGTCGAAGGTTAGGACGAGGCGGTGGGCCATCACATCCTTGGCGACGCTTTGAACATCAGTCGGCAAGACGTAATCACGCCCGTGGATCAAGGCCAAGGCGCGCGAGGCGGCGACTAGACCGAGGGTGGCGCGCGAGGAACAGCCAATTGAGATCACACTTGCGAGGTCGGGCATGCCAAAATCGGAGGGATTGCGGCTGGCCAAGACCAGTCGAACGATATATTCCGCCACCAGGTTGTGAACGAAGATATGGGAAGCCTGGTCTTGTAGCTGCAAGACCACCTCGGGGTTTAGCACCGGATTGGGTTGAGGAGCTTTGATCGACATCCGCCGTAGAATCTCAAACTCCTCATTGCCGCGTGGATAGTCAACATCGACTTTCAGCAGGAAGCGGTCACGCTGCGCCTCGGGCAGCGGATAAACCCCCTCGGATTCAATTGGGTTCTGGGTGGCGATGACGATGAAAGGCTCCGGAGCGGGGTGGGTCTTTCCACCAATCGAAACCTGCTTCTCAGCCATGATTTCGAGCATGGCGGATTGGACCTTGGCTGGGGCACGGTTGATCTCATCGGCGAGGACGAAGTTGACGAAAACCGGGCCGAGTTGGATATCGAAGCTTTCCTTCTTGGCCGAGTAAATCCGCGTCCCAACGATATCGGAGGGCACTAGGTCGGGGGTGAACTGGATCCGCGCAAACTCGCCACCGACCACCGTCGCAAAAGAGCGGACGGCGAGGGTCTTGGCGGTTCCGGGCACGCCTTCTAGTAGGCAGTGTCCTTTTGCCAACAGAGCGACCATTAGCTGCTCAACCATATGTTCTTGACCAACAATCACCCGCTGAACCTGAGCGATAGCGTCGGCTAGTAACTTGGATGCCGCCTGAATTGACTGTGGGGCGGGCTGAACAGGGGTTGCGGTCACAAAATCCTCCTCCATGGGGACGCGCGTTCCTGGCGCACTGTTCAACGATACCGTGACTTGGGGATTACACCAGCCTTTTCTCCCGCAATGAGCGCAAGATTTCTCGAAATAAGGCAGACTAGTGGGGTCACGAAGGATCGAATATGACTACACCTAGCCCGACACCTCCCGATTCGGAGGCGGCGGCGATCGCCCCGATCGACCAACTCCCGCTCGGCATCACGACCGCGCCGCTGCACCCAATTGACCCGCCGAAGATCGGTGATTTCTGGCCCTCAGCCCGTCTGGCGGAGACTCCCGCTGGGGTGGCCTATGTTGCCTATGAGGATCATGGTACGGCCCCAGTGATGCTGATCTTGCTCTCCCAGGGCGCCTCTTCCGATCCGGGTGCCCGTGATCGTTTCGCGGGTGAGATCGACCGGATGGATATTGACACGGTGATCGCTCGCGGGGGGCTCGACCAGGACACCGGTCGTTATGCTGAGAAGTTTCGCAATGAAGACGACGACCCCCAAGGGGTCGAGGCTCCCCCCCAGTCCCCCTGGGTGGCCCTCGGGTTCGACCAGACCCCTCGGGCTGTTGATGAGGCGCGCCGGGTGCTTGCCGAAGTCGAGTTAAGCTGGCATCCCCAGCAAGGTCAACCGTCCGGGCCCGACTATCGCTTGCACTGGTCTGATCGCGTCGCTCCGGGGATCACTCGCGTCTGGCCCCTACCCTGGCCGGGTCGTCGGGATCGGGGGGGCCGCCTATCCCTGTTGGCCTCCTGGTTATTAATGCTGATGCTCGCCGCGGTCGCGATCCTGATCGCCATCCTGATCTTCTCCCAAGCCCCCGAGGTCTCGCCGCCACCCCCAATCCCGGATACCGGTCAAGGCAGTGGTGGTGGATCGGGTGGCGAATCCCCCGGCAGCGCCTCCCCCACTAGCGGTGAAGAAAGCCCCACTGACACAGAGTCCGGTCAGGGCCCTCCCTCACCATCACGGATCTAGGCCGCGTCAGTCCGTCCCTTTATGCCGCCGCGAGGCGAGAATATGTTGAAGGGCGCGTAAAGCGAAGCGGGAGCGCAGGGAGCGGGGGCCAGAATAACGCATCACCTTCCGGGCATACTCAGTCATTTCCGGCTTATAACACTTGGCCGTGCAGGTGGAGCAAAAGGGCTTCGGGTCGAAGCGACAGGTTTCGGTGCGACGCTCGGCATAGTTGGCATACCGAGCACAGTCGGCGCATAGTATCGGGGCTTTCTTGCCGTAAATCCCCGCCTCGACCCCACCCGAAACCAGTTCTGTGCGTGCGACATCCCGATGATGGTGGGCGCAATACCACTGCGTAAACCGCACGGTTAACTCAGTGTCTTTCGCCTTCTGACTGCCCTTGACTAGCACACCCACACCTCTTCGCCCAAGTTGGTCCGTGGTTGGTCAACCACGGACCAATTCTAGGTCGTATCCTCCGCGTCAACTAGTCGATGCCCAAAGCTCTAAACCAGGTTGTCGACGAGCGGACTGGGGGTGCCGAAACGATGGGCGGTGATAGCGATGGCTTGTTCTTGGAGGAACCCCAGTAGTTCGAGGCGACCAGATTGAGTGGGGGCTCCATCCCAGATGGCGATATCGACCCGGCCGTTGATCGCTTGACTCAGGGTTGAGGCTTGGCCGCCAATAAGGCGGACCCGCCGGGAGGGTCCCCCTGCCAAACTAGCTGCGAACTCGGCGTCGGACTGCTCGGCGACACTGGTCCAGGGTTGGAGAGCCTCCGCAAGGGCGCCTATTAGTGGTACGGCGGTGGTCAGTTCAAAGGCTGATTGGCTGGTGATGGCGGCATGAAGCACCCTTAGCAAAGCGGATAGGTCGGCACCATCCCAGCGGATTATCGCCGGTTCGCTCAGCCCTGATCCACCGATTGCTCGCGTCGCGAGCGGCACCGAACAGGTGTGATGGCAAGGCGACAACGTCGAAGGCAGGCTGGACGCCTGTCGAGCGTTGTCAACGCCGCCAGCGCGCCTATCCGGTGGCGCGTAGTAGCGATGAATCGGTGGATCAGGGCTCAGGGGGAGGTAGCGGAAAAGATTGTGTTCAGCGACTAATCCGCAGACATCGGTGGGCTGGAACCGGCTGGCCAGCTCTGTCAGATCCGATTGACTGGCCTGGGCGAGCCAGTTTGCCTCAGCCGCACTAAGGTGATCTTTGGTGGCGGCGAGCAAGGCCGCCATCGCCTCTGTGGGGGGCGCCGGTGATTCCACCCTTGCCGCCTGGTCATCTCTCGCCCAGTCGCCGAGCCCAATGAGATAGTTCGGGCCACCGGCTTTCGCCCCGGCACCAACCGCCGACTTCTTCCACCCGCCGAAGGGTTGACGTTGGACGATAGCGCCGGTGATACTGCGGTTAACGTAGAGGTTGCCGGCATGAATGTGGTCGAGCCAGTAGGTGATCTCAGCGCGGTCGAGGGAATGCAAACCACTAGTCAAGCCGTAATCAACCTGGTTGGCGATCTCGATCGCCTCCTTAAGTGACCTCGCCACCATGATGCCTAAGACCGGTCCGAAGTATTCCGTTAGGTGGAACTCGCTGCCGGGATGTACCCCCTCGCGGACCCCGGGTGACCACAGCTTGCCTGAATCACCGACCGGCTCCGGGCGGATCACCCAGGACTGGCCAGCCTCCAGGGTGGTCAAACCGCGTTGGAGCTTGACACCAGGCGGTTCGATCAGCGGGCCCATCATCGTAGCTGGCTCCCAAGCCTCGCCGAGCTTAAGGGAACTGACTGCGTCAACCAGTTGATCGCGGAAGCGCCGTGAATCAGCCATCGAACCGACCAGGATCAACAAGGAGCAGGCGGAGCATTTCTGGCCCGCGTGACCGAAAGCGGAGTAGACAACATCCTTGACCGCCAGATTAATATCGGCTGAGGGGGTGACGATGATGGCATTTTTCCCCGAGGTTTCCGCTAAGAGACGCAGGTCGGGACGGACCTGTCGGAAGATCTCGGCGGTTTCGTAGGCCCCGGTTAGGATCACCTGATCGACCGCCGGGTGGGTGATCAACCGTTGGCTGATAGCGCGGTCATCGGCGGTGACGAAAGCCAAGACCGCCTTCGGCACCCCGGCAGCCCAGAAGGCTTCCGCTACCACCGCTCCCGTCCGCCTGGTGAGGGTGGCGGGTTTGAGGATGACCGCGGAACCGGCTGCCAGGGAAGCCAGCACTCCCCCAGCCGGAATCGAAGCGGGGAAGTTCCACGGTGGCACTACGACGGTTAATTGCCGAGGCTGGAAGCGGGCCCCTACTACCTGGTCTAGTTCAAGGGCTTGCTCGGCATAGTAGTGAGCAAAATCCACCGCTTCCGAGATCTCCGGATCCGCTTGATCGGCCGTCTTCCCGGCTTCGCAAGCCATGATCTCAATGAGATCACTGCGCCGACGTTCCAACTCCACGCCCACTTGGTGGAGTAACTCCGCCCGAGTTTCGAGCCCCTGGTTAGCCCAGCCAGAGGCCGCTGCAGCGGTAGCTTCGATAAGGTCATCGGCCATCTGCTGCGTGGTCAATCGGTGGGTGGCGACCGTTTCCAACCCCAACTCGGAAGCCCTCGCCGCCTGCTGGATAGCCGCGACTTGCGCTTGGTTGACCAGGAGCGACCCATCGGTGTCGGCGGTGTTCTCGAAGTGACCGATTGTCGGAGCGGGCAGTGCCGCATAGCGATCTGGAGTTCGATGGGGAGTTGGTACAAGGTTATCGAGACGGGCGAGCGAGGCTTCAAAACGCTGCTGCTCGCGGGCGAATAATGCCGGGTTGGCCTGGAGCTCGAAGACCGCCGACATGAAGTTCTCCGATGATGCGCCCTCTTCGAGACGACGAACTAGGTAGCCGATTGCTACATCAAACTCCTTCGGCGTCACCACCGGAACATAAGCCCGGATATGGCCGACCGTCGCCTTGACCGCTTCAACCTGGCCTTGGGCCATCCCGACCAGCATCTCGAACTGGAGGGCGTCTTGGACTCCACGCTCACCCGCCAGTAACCAGGCATACGCGATGTTGAAAAGATTGTGACTAGCAAGGCCGATCTTGACTGCGGCGGTATGTTCTGGCTGCAGAGCCCAATCGAGGACCCGCAGGAAGTTGGTGTCGGTGTCGACCTTGGTGCCCCAGGTCGCCAGCGGCCAGCCGTGGAGATCGGCGGCCATCTGCTCCATCGGCAGATTCGCCCCCTTGACCAAACGAACCCTGATCCCAGTTCCACCGGCCGCCACCCGCGCTGCTGCCCACTGCTGGAGACCTTGTATTGCCGCGAGGGCGTCGGGAAGGTAAGCCTGAATGACGATGCCCGCTTCCAGGTTGGCGAAGGCGGGTTGGTCGAGAATGCGGGTAAAAACCGCGACCGTCAGGTTAAGATCGGCGTATTCCTCCATGTCCAGGTTGATGAACTTCGGCCCTTGTTCACCCCCGCGATGTGCCACCTCGAATAGTGGCGTCAGCCGGGCGGCAATCTGCTCGACAGTTTCACTAAAAGACCAGATCGCATGGGGAGCCACCACCGAAGACACCTTCACCGAGACATAGTCCACATCATCTCGACCGAGTAGGCCGATGATCCCCTGCAAGCGGGCATCAGCTTCCCGCTGCCCGAGGACCGCCTCCCCAAGTAGGTTGAGATTGAGACTAGTCCGCTCATCGCGGACCTGAGCAATCTTGGCGGTCAGCTTGGCGGCGCGGGCGTCCATGATCAGATGTCCAACCAACCCACGCAACATCCAGCGGGCGATCGGCACAATCAGACCAGGCAAGACCGGCGCCAGCCAGCCGCCGAGCTTCAATCCCAGCTTTAAATAGGTGGGGAGACTCCGTGGAGGGGACTGGGCGAGAAGCGCCAACGAGGCGGCCGCGACCCGATTATCTTCCGGCCGGACGACCTCATCAACGAAGCCCACCGCGAAGGGTAAACCGCCGGGGTCTTTGAGTAGTTCCGCCAGTAAGGCGGCTGAACCGGTCACGGGAAAGCCCTGGGCTTCATCGACCCAGCGCCTCGTCAGAGCAATGGCCTGCGCGATGAGGGATTCGGCGGCGGCATTCATTTGGTACCTCCCGTTTAACTCAACGAGCTAAGGGCAGCGAACGCTCAAATCCCCAAGATTTTGGCCTAGCGTTCTCCGAACTCAGCCCACAGGACCACCGTACCACCGGGATCGGTTTTGCTACAGGATCACTATTAAAAAAACACAGTTTCGCCATAGGTGATGCCTAGGCTTCTAGCATCGAATAATTGAGTAAGGAGACTGAAATGAAGTCAATGGGATTGAAGATCGCGGCGGGGATCGCGGCGATCGGACTACTAGCAACGCCCCTAGTTGCTGTGGCAGCGACAATGCCCGAGCGCGGTGACGTCGTCGCTCAGGTGAGGGGCGCCCTCCCCCAAGCCTTCGGGATCTGCGGCGGGAATGGGGTTTGCGACGGCACTGGTCCGAACCACCGCGCCGATTGCCCTAACGGAACCGGCGACGGCACTGGCCCAAACCATCGTACCGATTGTAACGGTGGGCCCTGTGACGGCACTGGCCTAGGCAACGGCGCCGGCAACGGCCCAAACCACGAAAACCGCCCCCGCACCGGGGACTGTGACGGCTCAGGCAACCCGACCGGGACCGGCCCCCACGGACATGGCCACAACTAAGCCCTACCCCCCCACGTCAACTGGCCGCCCAACCTCACCGGTTGCGCGGCCAGTTAGGCGCGTCCGATGCCCGCCAACCCCCGAGTTCACTCGCCTAAGTGACCGCCCAACTTCGGGGCACCGGGCAGGCGTAGGATGGACGGACCTGATAAGCGGTCGAAAGCGGGTTGCGAGGAACGATGAGTAAGGTCTTGATCGCCGACGACAACCGCCAGATTGTGGCGGTGCTAGAGGAGTACGCCCGCAAGGATGGGTTCGAGGTTGATCGAGCCTATGATGGGGAGCAAGCCCTCACCAAAGCGCTGGTTGGTGCCTACGACATCATCTTGCTTGACGTCATGATGCCGGTCAAAGATGGCTTCGAGGTCTGCCGCGAGATCCGCAAGCTCAGCGCCGTACCAATCATCCTGGTAACGGCGCGGGGCGAGGACTTCGAGCGAATCATGGGGCTAGATATCGGCGCCGATGACTACATTGTCAAACCCTTCTCGCCCGGTGAAGTGATGGCCAGAGTCCGCGCCATCCTGCGTCGCCTGACCCCAAGCGATCAAGGGGCCGTGTGTCGACTCGACGGCTTACGGGTTAGCCTCGATGACTACCTTACGGAGGTTGAAGGCCAGCTAGTCGCCTTAACGAAGAAGGAAACTGAGCTGCTGTGGACACTGGCCAATTACCCCGGCAAAGTCTTCACCCGCCAGAACCTACTGGAAAGTGTCTGGGGTTTTGACTTCTTTGGTGACACCCGCACTGTGGACTCCCATATCAAACGCCTGCGGGCGAAACTAGCCGCTATCCCCCACCCCACCTGGGAAATCGTCACCATTTGGGGGGTTGGTTACAAGCTTGAGGTGAGGAAATGATGTCTCGGATCTGGTTGCGCTTGCTGGCCGCCTTTCTGGCCGCCTTCATCGTCTTCACGGCGGTGGCTGGTGTCACCTTCTTTGTCATCTTCTCCCGTTATAGCGCCGAGATCCATCGCGCTGAGATGGAGCAGACGGCGATCCGGATCGCCGAAAACCTCGCGCCCCTGCTCGAAGCCTCGCCGGGTTCCGATCCGCCGGGACACGGACATGGCCAAGGCCAAGGTGAGCAGTCGGGGTTAGGTTCCTACCTTCGCTTCCTCGATGCCATCGCGCTTAGTGAAGTCTGGGTGGTCAATAAAGACCTCAGCCAAATCACCTCCGCCCACCACGCCCCGATCACTTACCGCGATCTACCAGCCGGCGCGGAGACGGTGATCGAGACCGCCATGGCTGGTAAAACCGCTTTCTCCGAGGTCTTTGGTGACCTCCTAGGCGCACCGACGATTACAGTGGCGGCCCCGATCCTGACCACTGAGGGGAACGTCGTCGGGGTGGTCCTCCTCCACCAACAGATCAACACCAGCGCTCGGACGACCGCCAGCCTGGTTACCATCCTGGCGATCAGTTCGGGCGCGGCGATCGTCCTGACCCTGGTGGTAGCCAGCCTTCTGGCAAGGCGTTTCACTAAGCCGCTTTCCACCATGAAAGCGGTCTCCGCTCGCGTCGCTAGCGGCGACTACTCCGCTCGGATTGAATCTACCCGTCGCGATGAGATCGGCGATCTCGCCCGAGCTCTCGACACCATGACCGCTCAACTTGAGGCCGGGGCCGAATATCGTCAGGCCCGGGAGCAAGCCCAACGCGCTTTCATGGCCACCATCTCCCACGAGTTACGCACCCCGGTGACGGTGATCCGGGCCTCGCTGGAAGCCCTCAGTGATGGGGTGGTCACCGAGCGGGCCAAGGTCGCTGACTACCACCAGCAGATGCTGGTGGAGACCGCGTTCCTAGAGCGACTAGTCAATGATTTGCTAGAACTTGCCCGCCTCCAAAACCCCGATTTCACCATCGAGAAGACGGACCTTGATTTCGTCGCTGTGGTTACCGATGCCGTCCGCGGCCTGCAAACAGTCGCCGAAGCCCGGCAGATCCCGATCACCTTTGACCCCACCAGCCTTCCCACCATCCGGCTGTCAGGCGACTACGACCGCCTGCGCCAAATGTTGCGCAATGTCCTCGACAACGCCATCAAGTTCTCTCCCCCAGGCACTCCGGTGGCGGTCAGCCTTAGCCAGCACCCCACCGGTTTTGTCTTGACCGTACGGGATCGGGGGCCCGGGATTGCGCCGAGCGCCCTACCCCAGGTCTTTGACCGCTTCCACCGCCAGAGCAGCGAAGATAATCCGACTGGCACTGGTCTAGGCCTCGCCATCACTAAACAGATTGCGGACCGTCACGATATTGCGGTGAGAATCGACTCGACGGTTGGGGAAGGCACGATCGTCGAGTTTCGACTGAGCAGGTCAAACCCCACCTAAAAGAGCCACTGAATCAGGACCCCCGTACCAAAGGAAAACAGGTTAGCGGCCAAGGCGAAAAGGAAGGGGCGACGGAACTGACGTCCGTACCGGGCATATAGTGCCCCTTCGACCACCACCGCCAAGGACTCTAGCCCAATCAGCAGCAGGCGGGTATTCCAGTTCGTATACAGAATCACCAAAGAGTAAGACAAGACCACGACCGGATTGGTGATGACATTGACCAGAACGAGTAGAAGCAGGTCCTTTTTATCGCGTTTGCCAACGATGAGGAAAAACCCCGCTTCCAGGATGATCGTCAACCCCAGGGAGAGCGCTAACGAAGCCACCAGGGAAACACTCACTAACCACCTCCCGACTCGCTAACGATCAAGCTCTTGTTGGGGATCATATACCGGCCTAGGTAAATGCCCTACTCCACCTCGGATAAACTAAAAATGACGCTGCCAAACCGAAATCGAGGCCAAGATGAAGACCAGCCAGAAGGCAACCTCAGTTCTGAGCCTAATCCTGGCGCTGGCCTTTACTTTCCCGCTGGTGGGATGTAGTGGCCTCAATATCCCTGGTTCCAAATCGACGTCATTCACCCCATTGAATACCACCGATCGCCCAATTGTAGCCAATAACAGTGTCTACACAGAGCGGGGTCAACTGCTGCGCGGCGTCAACAACTCCTTCATCGGTGTCGAAGATTACCAACAGTTCGTCTCCGGCACGACCGAGCTTATTAACGAGGCCTCCAACAATGGGCTTAATGCGATCCATCTTTACTTGGGTGGCGCAGGCGACCAGGAACGCCCACCGTTCGCTGCCGAGGCCTCGCGGGTTGATTTAGTGATTCGCCAGGCCGCTTTTGCCCGTTTCTATGTGATCATTACGATTGGCGCCCTGAGCTTCGCGGATGTCGAAGCCGACACCGCCTACCTCAATGATTTCTGGGATTTCTACGCCCCACGTTATCGGGACCAGGCCAATGTTATCTACGAGATCTGCAATGAGATGGGTTATCGCGACGACCTCGACCAAGCGATCGCCGACACCTACACCAAGATCCGCCGCCAGGCTCCGGCCACTACAATCCTGCTGGGTTCATCAGGCCAGGAAACGATCCCCGAAGCCAATATCGGTCTGATTAAACGGGTCGAAGCCCTAATTGATGGCGGCATTCCGTGGACTAATGAGGCGATCGGGTTCCACTCCTATGAGGCGACTGAAGATATGTACGGAGCAGATTGGCTCTACCATGTGATCGAGGCCTATTGGGCCGCAGGCTACCCGCTGATCAACACGGAAACACCCTGCCGTTACCAACTCACCCAATACCCCGATATCGCTATCTACCAGGTTCTCGAAGAAATGGGCATTGCCTGGATTGCCTTTGTTAACGAACTGCTCATCACCAAGCCATCCCACTGGCGCGGTCAGTTTGAAGCCGCCGGTTTGACCTGGTCCCCTAGCTGGGGCCACTGGCCCGCCTTCGGCACCACTTACCCGTTCGCTGTCACGCCAGCGATACCCAATGATTCCACCTCGGCTGAGACGGTGTGGGACGAGGGCGAGGCGGTCCTGTCCTTCAGCGATGGTCAGGGAGTCTACTGGCGTCAGATGAACTTCGGCGCCCGCCAGCCCCAGCGGTTTCAAGCCAACGTCAAGTCTTCAGCCGGTGGCAGTATTCACATTCGTACCGTCGAGTCATCAGCGCCGGTCCACAATCAGTTTGACGGGCCAGTGATCAGTGGTTGCACGGTGCCTATCAGTGATCAATACGTCACACTAACTTGCGATATCCCGGCTGTGATAACGGGAATCGTTGAGATCGCCTTCACTTTCACCGGTGAGGGTTCCTTGCTACTACGCGATTGGCAGTTTGTCCTCCCAAGCCAGATTTCCTATACCGACCCTTTGAGGGTCATCGAAGCGGCGAATTTCCCTTTCAGTTCCGCTCAGATTATCCGCACCCCCGCGACCGATCCTGAGTCGGCTGCCGCCCAACAGGTTGAAGGTATTGCAGACGGCGAGTTCCTGCTCTACGACTTCGTCCGGATTCGAGATAACCAAGACACCATCTTCGCCATCAGGGCCAAACCAGTTGCGGCCGGTGCCGTTGAAGTCTGGCTGGGTGATTTCGGCGCCTATACCTACTATCTCGGGCGTTGTGAGATTGATGGCGTACGGCAGGTCTGGGATCTCTACCGCTGCGATCTCGACCTCAGCGCAGTCAGTTTGTGGACCGCGCCGGAGACTAGTAACACCCGCTGGGATCTGAAACTTCAGTTCGTTGGCCAGATCGGTGTGCCCTTGTTCGCGATCAGTGAGTTCTGGTTTGGCACGACCAAGCCGAAACCAGCCGACATCTTCTCCCCCACAGTCGTAACGGGGACCATTCAAGGCAACACGGCCTCCTCACTCACCTTTGCTGGCAGCTACCTTTCCGAGTTTGACGGCCTGGAGGTCATTGAAGTCGGGGTCCAGTGCTCCACCTCCAGTGACTTCTCCGACTCGGTCTACACCGCGGGCGATCTCGCCTCGCTAGGCCGGTTCGCCGTCACCGGCCTGGATCTCAAACCTAATGTCGAGACGCCGTGGCTTTATCGCGCGTATGTCAAAACCGCGACCACCTGGTATTACGGCGGTACGAAACGGATCTTTGTGAGCTGAAACGCCCGCCGGGGGCTAGAACTTGCCCGATGAGCCGGTGAAGCGAGTGCCTGAGGAACTGCTGAAGCTTCCGCCGCTGGAGATATTCCGCGATCCGCTGGAAATACCCGATGAGCTCGAAGAACTCGACCCGCCGTAGCTGTCGGACTGCGGAATCGCGGTCCTGGTCACTGAGGTGTTGACCAATTGATCTTGCTGAGCGGTGACGTGGAAGCCATTGCCTTTAACATAGGCGTCGGCGGTGCGCACACCCCGGATCGATTTATGCCGGATCGTCCAGACTAAAGGCACGGCAAAAGCAACACCCAAACCGATCAACCCAACGACCACATAGGCAACGATGGCGGACTGGTTCCGGGCCTGCTGCGCTAACGAAAGCTGGCGATCCATTTCGTCCGCCCAGGCGCTGAACCCGGAATAGAACATATCCAAGCGGAAATGGGGAAGGAAGACATCGGCTAAGCGGTCTTGGACCTCAAGGGTAAAGACCGGTTCGGCTCGCCCGGTAGCGGCGAAACCCCAATCGCGCTGATCCAAGGAGAGGATCAAGATCGCGCCATCCTTACCGAAGCCATGAGCCTCGTAGAAATCGGCGGCATAGAGTTGGGCTGACTTGCCAGCCAGCGGGCCAACGGTCGCCGCGACCACATCAAGGTCATACTTCGCGGCAATCTGAGCTAAGCGAGCGTTCAGCGACGTGACCTGCGCGTCGGTGAATAAGTCAAGCTCATCAAAAACTCGTGGCGTTTCAGCCGAGGCCGCTGGAGCGAAGCTGACCGCTCCAATCAGGGCTAACAAGACGGCGATCACCAGGCGAGGGATCTTCTGCAGGCGATTCTTCGTCATCCCAGCACCCACCATAAGGTCACCGCCAAAGAGCCACCGCCAGCGATGGCAACGAAGAGGATTAACACCCAGCGCCAAAACGCCCCCCAGTCGACTGGTAAGTCGCCGATGAACTTGCCGGTTTGGCCGTTCATGGCAAAGACAAAGCGCCGACCTTTCCACGCGGTGTTGAGCAGCCAGACCGGATAGAGGGCGTAGACGACCGCTCGATAAGGGATCCTTTGCGTAGCAGAAGCCAGGGAAACCGAGCCGTATCCTGACACCGTGCGCTCGACCGCTTTCACCTTGGTGGCCTCCATTCGCTTGTCGATGCGCGGTAGCACGGCTTCAGCGGGCACATCGTATTTATGCGCCAGGTAACCCGAGAGATAGCCGGTTTGGAAGGGCACGGCCGCGCTAGCGTTGTATGGTTCCAGGGACTCCATCAAGGTGTCATCCATCTTTGACGAGCCATCGGCGGGCACCGCCCGAAAATAGATCGTTCCTTCTCGCATGACGTCGAAATAGCTCGTCTCGGTGTAGTGGTATCGGGAGTCGGACCAGGATCTCACCTTCGTGGTGTTGAAGTGGTAGCGCCCCCATATGTCGGTGTCGACGAGCCAGAATGGGACGTAAACCCCCTTGATCTCCTCCAAATGGTTTTCGTCACTAAAGACTTTCGGCAACAGTTTCTTGCCCTTGTAGTGTTCCTTGAGCTTGGCAAGGGCGGCTTGTCGATCGAGCTGGAAGGGAACCACTAGGTCCGGTTTCACTGTGCCCGAGAACTGCGAAGCCATCACCACCGGATTACCGCAGAAAGGACAGATCGTCGCCCCGGTGGTGGTGTCGGTGACGATCTCGCCGGCACAAGACGTACAGACGTAACTACGCAACCCAAGTTGCTCTTCGGGTGAGTATTGCGCGCTCGAGAACTGCGGATCGATTGCCTCAGGCGCCTGGTCTTTGTCTAGCCCGGCATCCTGGGCTTGGAGGGCGGATACCTCTAGCTTGGTGTCACAATACGGGCAAGCCAAACGCTGGCTGTTGGCATCGAAGGCGATCGCGCCCGCACAATTAGGGCATTTATACTGCAGCAGCGCCATACTTCCTCGTTATCATCGGAACCAAGTTAAGGATACCGCTTGCTTGGCACCAATGGCTTGACTAATCAGAGTGACCAGCGAAGTCAAAGACCCGGTCTTCGACCGACCCAAAGACCACTAGATCCTCAAAAGACACCCTAAAATCAATCCAGTCGAGGTAGTGGTTACATTTTGGACAATGGAGTGAAAAACCGTCCGGCGTATCCTCCCCATCTGTGGCTTGCTCCCCCGAACCCCGCCAATCGCATTGCACGCAACGAAAATCTAACTCTTTGTAGGACTTTTTCTCCCGATAATCATAATATTGAGCCATTCCCCTAATCCCCTCTTTGCTACCTTCATACCCCAGTGCACCCCAGCGCTAAACTCGTTAGTTTCACTATAGCAAATTCAAAAGGTGGATGGGGAGCCAACCACCAAATGGACAATCGAACTGGTGAAATCACTCACCGGTATTCCCCGCTCGCTGGTCCCCCCATCTGTGGTGCCATCAACCCAATCAGGGTCTCCATCATCTCCAGTTGTGGCCACAACATGGTGACCTCTAGGAGGCCTGGACGCCAGCACAGCAGATCGTTACCAATCAAACGCCAGGGCATCAAGTTTAGTCCTGGTCCTGTTAGCCAGTTCGCAACCGTTGGGGTAAGTAGGGCGCGAGTAAAAGGCTCGCTAGTGGATTGGATCCGATAGGTTCGATCGAAGGGCTCAATCCCGATCCGAATATCCTGGCCACCGAAGGCCTTCGCCACCTTTGCCCCGATACCCTCCTTAGTCAGTTGCATCGTCGGCACAGGCATCGGCAAGCGCAGAACGAAGACCGCGAAATCATAGGACTGGGAGCTCTCGGCGGAGTCAACGGTGTAGTGGTAACGGAAGGCACAAAAAGGCCGATAGTTGCGGGTCCTCCCAGAGATCACGTCAATGTACTGGCCGCCCCGAACGAATGGCAGGCCAGGCCATCGATTGCGAAGGGACGGATCCGAGGCAGTATAAGTAAGATCGTTCGCTAATGCCCAGGCCGATAGCCGCTCTATCCGCTGACGGCGCTGCGCCTGCGCCACAACAACCATCACCACAGCCAGCCCCACCATGCCAACAATGACCAGTATTCCAAACCACGACAGCTCCATATCGTGCCCCTTACCTCATTCAAGTCTAACCAGCGACTAAGCACTCTCAATTCGGTCGATTTCCGTAGCCGGAGATTCGATAAACCCAGATGTCCTCAAATTCTACAGCACCGACTCGCCGCCACGGGTTTAGGTGCAGCGCGAGACCCCTCTGGATTAGTGCATTCAACCCTGATCCACCGATTCATCGCTGCTACGCGTCAC
>JAIRKB010000116.1 GCA_031260385.1 Propionibacteriaceae bacterium
GCCCGCTGCGGCTACCCCGACCCCTCCTACTTCAACCGCCTCTTCAAAAACCGCTACGGCATGACCCCCACCCAATACCGCGACTCCCTCACCTGAGCAATTCCCGCCCTCGCAACTTACGTGCCCACCCGTACCCCTAGGTAAGTCGCAGGGCGAGGGAAAAGCTGACATCTCCAGCCAATATCGCCGCCGCCATCGACCTCAACGCCGACTCCATCATCACCTACGATGACCGAATGATCGACGCCTGCCAAGCCCTAGGCCTCACTACCCTCAGCCCCCGATAAGGACTTGACTCAAGTCGCCTTCCACTGGGCAGTGAAGGTGGTATTCGACCATGGCGCTATCACTTCAAGACCGGCGTAAGTGTGACTGGGAGGCAGGTCCATTTTCCAGCCGGTAAAGGTATAGCCTGGGCGGTCCGGTCCACGTGGCAGGGTGATCTCGGTACGCCATGGAGCGCTTTTGTCATAGCTGTTAACGAGCTGAAGATTACTCAAGGGCGCGGGAGCAGGCGTGTCGGGGTCGCCTGTGACAAATATCTGCGTCAATGGCCGCTGATATATCGCATACAGAGTCACATCATTTGCCATTTTGTATGGATTCGACACCACCGGAGAGGTTGCGGTGGTGCCTTCACTCCAACACCGAAACTGCCAGGCGACCCCCTCAAATATGCTCGCCACTGGCAATGTCACTGTCCCCGAAACCTGCTTATTAAAGATCGTCGTCGACACCGTCCGAGTAACCGGTGTGGTTCCGCGATAATCCTTCAAAGTCACGATCATAGTCTTTGAGAAGATCGCATATAAAGTTACGGCTGTCGCTGGCATTGTCCAACTCGTCAACCCGGTGGTCGCATCCTTACTCGTGCTCCAACCCACAAACACCCAACCAGCCTTCGACGCTGTGGGAGACAGGTCCACTGCCATTCCCTCCGCAAGAAGGGCACTCGTTATTGTCGCCGAAGAACCACCGTTCTCAGAGAAGTCGTAGGTCACCCGACTTAATGTCTCAGTGGGTGACGCCGTCACCGCTGATGGAGGAGTCTGATCGGTCGGCATCGTGGAATGAGGAAGATTACTGGTCGGCGACGACGAAGTGGTCTTCTGAGTGATCGATGTGCTGGGGGTTATGCCTCCCAGCCCACTAGGGTCGCCAGAGTGCTGCTTCGCCAGCCAACCGATCGCTCCACCGCCGAGCAATAGCAACAAAGCCACTATTAGACTGATCCATCGATAACCTTTACGTCTTTTAGCGCGCTCGACCGCAACGGCTGGTTGATTCCTGAGCCGATTGGCCGAGGACTTTACCTTCCGCGACCGCCGACTTACCGGGTCTGGGACTTGGACTCCAGCCAGGGCAGTTTGCATTTCCTGTGCCGTCTGGTAGCGCTGCGAGGGGTCTTTAGCAAGCGCCATCAGGCAGATCTCATCCAGGTTGCCCGGTAGGTCGGAGGCGATCTTCGATGGCGGGGGCGGCGCTGCTGTCGTGTGCTGAAGGACGACCGATGCGGTGGTCGGACCAGTGAACACAGGCTCGCCGGTGAGCAACTCGTACAACAAGCAACCAGTGGCATACAAGTCGGATCGAGCATCCCCAGATTCGCCGAGGCACTGTTCTGGCGATAGATAACATGGTGTGCCCGGCACAGAGTTGGTCGCGGTTAGCTTGTCAGCTTTCTCACTGCCAGCAATCCCAAAATCCAGAACTTTGACCTCGCCGGTCCTCGATATCATCACATTGCTGGGCTTAATATCGCGGTGGATGATTCCCCGCTGGTGGGAGAAGGCCAACGCCGCAAGAACGGCTCGGATGATCGCAATCGCCTGGAGGGCGGGTAGCTTTCCGTCACGATCAAGTATTTCGCTGAGGACTTCCCCTTCGATCAACTCCATGACTAGGTACGGAATGGTCAGCTTAGCTATATTGTCGAAGTACTCCCCGGTATCAGTGACCGCAACCGTGTTAGCCTGCCGATTGCCTGCCGCCACCTCCGCCTCCCGTCGGAAACGCGCTAGTGCGACCGCGTCTTTAGCTTGTTCCGGTCGCAGCCTTTTTACCGCCACATCTTGCCCTAGCCGCGTATCGTGAGCCCGGCAGACCTCCGCCATCGCGCCTTCCCCAAGCGGGGCGCCAAGCAAGTACCGCCCGTCAAGCAGAAAATCACTTTGCAGCATTAATGCCCCTACCTCAATACTGTTACCACCCTCCCCACAGTGTATTCGGCACCGCCGCGAAGAAGCAATGCCCTCACCTCATCCAGCAACCACCGTGGTGTTGGGGGCGAACCGAGCCGTTGGGGACGGTTCTCAAACTGGGCCATTAGGGACACGCCTCCAGTCACCTGACTGGAACTAACACAAACCCTGTCCCGGCTGGCTCAAGAGGAGGAATGTCCCCAACGGCTATCCGTTTTTCAACTAGTAGTTCTCCATTGGGCGGTGAAGGTGGTATTCGTATACGGAGTGACCTCCACCCCAGCGGCATACCGCCAATTAGGAGGCGCATTCGACACCCAACCATCAAACGCCCACCCCGACCGAACAGGCCCGGCAGGCAACGTAATCGACGAACTCAAAATCTGATCAATCGCATACGAACTCACATACTGAACACTCGACAAACTCGCCGGAGTCGAACTACCACCAGCAGCATCAAACGTATGGGTAAACGTTCGCTGATACACCCCATACAAAGTCACATCGCCACTAACGGAATACGTCGACCCAACCACCGTCGGATTCGCCGACAAAGCAGACGCCCAACCACGAGCAGCCCACCAACCCGCATAAGTATTCACCGCAGGCAATGTCACAGTCCCTGAAGTCGCCCGATTAAAAATCGTCGTCGACACCGTCCGAGTTACTGGAGCAGACCCCGAATAATCCTTCAAAGTCACAGTCAAAGTCTTCTTAAAAATCGCAAACAAAGTCACATCCGACCCAGGCATCGACAAACTCGTCAACCCAACAGTCGCATCCTTATCCGTATTCCAACCAACAAACACCCAACCAGCCTTCGACGCCGTCACAGCCAAACTCACCGCCGCACCCGGAACAACCACAGCACTCCCAGCCGTCGCCGAAGAACCACCATTCGTCCCAAAATCATAAGTCACTTTGTAACTAGACCGAGCCGAGTTCAGCGCGTAACGAATCGCCACTAGGCTCTCCGGACTGGTTTTTAACTGCTCCCAATTCTTTAGGTTGACGTGACGACAGTTTCCATGATCGTAGATCCCAGCAAGTTGTGAGGGGAGCTTGTTCTTGAGGTAGTCGAGGCGACTGGCTCTTTCCGCTGGAGTTTCCCCATCCCGCGCATCTAGGAGCGCCCACAAATGGGTTTCTATCGCCGCCCACGGGCGATCACCAATTCCTTCCATTTCGACTCGGTTGCCTAGTATGGTCTTGGTTTGACGGTCGAGATTTATGCTGGACTGGTAACTGACGATGGGAGCAGTAAACCCAGCAACAACGCCTTCAACCTTCGGTTGGTTTGACCGTACATGACTGAAACTACCCCACCATGCACCATTGAAGGTGATGTCTTTGTATGCAATTGGCTCAAAGGGAGGAGGATAGGCGTGCGTGATCAGCTTGTTTGGTGCAATCCCATATTGGATAGACTCACTGATGAGGAAGTTGATGTAGTCGTTCAGGATGTAGTCAATAGTTTCCCCGGTAATGGCGCCGTTTGCTGCTAGCGTCTTGTCAATATCATGGCCTTGTGCCCGAAGTGTCTGTGCTGCAGCGTACCCTAACCGCACAGTGTTACCTTTCGCTCCACCAGAACTCAAACCCATTGCTTGGTCATAGTCGGCATACGAGGCAAAGCCCTGGCTAGAGCCATTTTCGTTGGCATAGTCGTTGCCGTTATAGTAACGAGGATCACCTTTCGGGATGTTCATCGCTGAGTGGTAATAGAAGGCGTTCATCTCTGTTGACAGTTCCATTCCCAGTACGACACCGGCAAGCAGATACTTCTTGTTGGGAGGCAACTGGTTATACCACTGCATGATCACCGGCACGATCTCGCCAAGAGCATCC
>JAIRKB010000135.1 GCA_031260385.1 Propionibacteriaceae bacterium
GCCTCGGAGAGTGCCTTGGCCGAAGCCCTAGGGCCCGAGCCTGGCCATGTCTTAGTGGGCGGTCTCGGATTAGGTTTCACCGCCGAACACCTGTTGAAGATGGGGGCCACCCAGCTTGATGTGGTCGAACTGGCGAAGCCTTTGATCGACTGGGCAGGCCAAGGGATCACTGATACTCTCGCCCGCGTCGCGGCCGACCCCCGGGTTAGCTTGCGCCATGGTGACGTCGCGGCGATTCTCTGTGATCAGCCGATGATTCCGGGTCTGTTTGGGCCTTGGGACGGGGTTTGCATTGACATCGATAATGGTCCGGATTTTCTTATCCACGAGGGTAATGCTGGGTTATACACCAGCTCTGGTATCCGTACGGCCCTAGAGCATGTTAAGCCTGGTGGGCGCCTGGCGATCTGGTCCCAGGGACCGTCCAAGGAGTTTTGGTACGATCTGACCAGTATTGACCCTCATGCCACCGAGCGGCTGGTCGCCATCGAACGGGGGAACCGCCGGATGGACTACGCCATTTACACCGTTCATCGCGTCTAGTTCTTTATTAGTTTTGCGCCGACCGGGTCTGGGTGCCTCCGCCGTTGCTCGCTCACGCGGGCCACTGACGTGGCCCGCTGCGCTACCGTTTTACGCAACGGCTGCGGGACCCAGACCCGGCCTTAATCCTTACGTTTTTCCTGGGACTGGTCTCAGTCCCAACCTTTACCGGCCAAACCTACGTTCGCGTTGGGCGAAGGCTCGCAGGGCCCGTAGGAAATCCACGCGGCGGAAGTCGGGCCAGAGGGCTTCGCAGAAGTAGAACTCGGAGTGGGCGGACTGCCAGATCAGGAAGTCGGATAGGCGTTGTTCGCCGGAGGTGCGGATGATTAGGTCGGGATCGGGTTGGCCAGCAGTGTAGAGGTGGCGGGAGATTTGGTCGATCTCGACGGTGTGGGAAAGCTCTTCTAGGGTGGCGCCTCGGCTGGCTTCTTCGGCTAGTAGGGAGCGGAAGGCATCGCGTAGTTCTTGGCGCCCGGCGTAGGAGACGGCCACGTTGATGTGCATACCGGGATTGCCTTCGGTGGTTGCTGAGGCGGCTCGCAAGGCGGCGGCGGTGGCGTCGGGGAGCATTTCTAGGGCACCGACGATCTGGACGCGCCATTTCTTGGCGCGGGCTAAAGATTGGACTAGGGCAACGATGACCTCTAGGAGGGGGCCGACTTCTTCTTCTGGTCGGTCTAGGTTGCTTGGTGAGAGCACCCATAAGGTGACGATCTTAATGCCGACTTCGTCGCACCAGGTGACGAACTCCTCGAGGGTGGTGGCCCCGGCTTCATAGCCAGCCACTAGGGTCTCTCCCGGGGCGTTTCGCCGGGCCCAGCGGCGATTCCCGTCCGCCATCACCGCTACGTGCTGGGGGAGACGGGCTGGATTAAGCTCCGCTCGTAATCGCCGCTCGTAAGCCGAGTAGAGCAGGTTTGAGGGTCGAAAAGGCACGGCATAACTCTAGCTCCTCCACGCCACCTTAGCTTCGATCTGGGCCAAATCCCCTCCCCAAGTGTCATGCCGACACTAGACCGTCGCTCGGTGGCTTCGGTACGGGCCGTACCTCCGACAGCGCACGGAACCCACCGACCAACAGCATGGTTGAGGGGTTTTTGAGACTGATTTCGCCGCAGTCGTAACTTACGGTAACGTAACCTACGGAACCGTAGTTTCACGGATCGGGGACGAAGGAGAGATATGTCGAACATCCAGACCACGGCGATACCGGACACCGAGGTAACGTACGACATCCCGCCTAGCGCGGAGCAAAAACCGAAACTGCGCGGTTGGCTCCATGCTGGCGCGGCTCCCCTACTCGGGGCGGGTGCCATTGTTCTGATCTGTGTGACGCCGGGGGGGATGAACAAGGCGGCGCTGGCGATCTACCTCGGTTGTGCCCTGATGCTCTTCATCAACTCTGCGACCTACCACATTGGCCATTGGGGGGCGAAGGTGAAGGCGGTTCTGCGTCGCATCGACCACTCCAATATCTACCTGTTTGTCGCTGGCACCTATACTCCCTTGTCGATGATGCTCTTGACCGGCACCTCCCGGGTGGTCATCTTGTCCGTGATCTGGGGTCTCGCCGTCGCGGGGGTGCTCTTTCGGGTCCTTTGGCTCGGGGCTCCCCGCTGGCTGTATACCGGGATGTACGTGGTGATGGGCTGGGTCGCCGTCTGGTGGCTCCCCCAATTCTGGTCCAATGGCACCCCCGCCATCCCGATCCTGATCATCGTCGGCGGAGTCGCCTACTCCCTCGGCGCCGTCGTCTACTCCCGCAAGTGGCCCAACCCCTCCCAAAAATGGTTCGGCTTCCACGAAGTCTTCCACCTCTGCACGGTCATCGCCGCCGCCTGCCACTGGGTCGCCATCCTCCTAGCCTGCCTCCGCCTAATCGCCGCCGCCTAACTAAGCGATCCTCGTGCCTTTGGGCAGGGTGCGGTGGGGGAGGCGGAGTTTGCGGACTGATAAGTAGAAGAAGACTGCGCCGACCAGTAGGTAGGCTCCTAGGCCGTAGGGCCATAGGGGGCCATCATAGGCGGGTGGGCGCTCTTTCATCGTTGGGGTGGGGGGCATCTCAACTGGATTGCCTTTCCGCGTCGTTATTGAATCATCCCAACTCAAACCATTGACTAGCTCCCAGGTTTCCCACCAGTCATCGGTCCAACTGAAGGGATTGGTGCAACGATCCTCTTCGGTGACAGGCCCCCGGCCCATCTCGCGTACCTCCCAGCTGAAGGTTCCTAACCCAGAGTACGATCCGCCGTCAGGCGGGACTTTAGTCGGGGGGGAGGCATCGGAAACGATCACGAAGGGGTTAGCTGCCATCACCCACATCGCCCAAGGGGCCTTGGTGTAATAGACGTGGTGGCGTTCCCAGGTGCACAACCCCTCGGGGATCGCTATCCCTGGGCCATCTTCGAGGGTCGGATATTGCTCATAGTAGTCATCGATTTCGGCAACATAGACCCTCATTTTCTCCATGTTGACTTCCCAGGCCCACACCTCCCCCAACTCTTGGGGCATCGGGATTCGAAGGAGGAAGATCAAGGAGGAGGCTGTGACAATCGCCAAAGTCAGGTAGGTCACAAGCGTTGACACGGTAGTTCTCGTGAACAAGGCCGACCAGCCAAGACCGACTGCGCCAAAGATCGCTACGATGAGGAAGATCACCAGGAAACAGACGAGGACTTGGAGGATAGAGATATTGCCCATCACCATCAACAAGCCAAGGAAGGGCAAGGCAACCACCAGAAAGACGGCCGCAGCCGCCCAGGCAGCAAGCAGCTTGCCGGTGACAATCTCGACCGCTGATAAGCGGGTCGCCTGCAGGGTCGCAAGGGTGCCCTGCTGGCGATCGCCATTGATCGAGGTCGCGCTGAAGGCGGGGGTGATCAGTAAGGCCAAGCCCAGGATCAACATGGCGACGATCCCAAAGATCCACGGTGCCCGGTCATAGACGGTGATCGGTCGACAATCTAAGGGGGCCCCTCCCCAGCCGATACAGGGGCCAGGGTTGGTTGGCCCGTAAGTGTCGTAGGTCCACCACATCATTGCCACCGAAATGGCCCCGATGACGATGAACCAGGCGGCTAGGGCCCAGATCCAACGTTTAGAGCGCAAGCGGAGGCGAACTTCCAACCCAGCGACGGTCTTTACACCGCGCCAAGACAAAGACCAGGTTTTCATTAGCGCTCCTCGTTTAGCTGGAGATAGGTTTCTTCGAGACGTCCCGACAGGGGGGCGATGGTGTGTAGGGGTACATCGGCGGCGACGGCGGCGAGGAGTAACTGCGAAGCCGATTCGGGGCCACGCAACTGAACCGTGACCTCCCCGGCCCGCCCCGGTGAGTCCCGCCAGGGGATGTCGGAAGCGGTTAAAAAGGCCCGGAGGGCGCTCGGGTCGATGGCACCGAGGCGCCAGCCGCGTCCACCGTTTTCCTCTTCGGGCTCAGCCACCTCAACGGTGCGTCCCTTTGATAAGAAGATCGCTTGGTCAATGAACTCTTCTAGTTCCGACAGGATATGGGAGGAGATGAGGATGGTTTTGCCCTGCTCGGCGAGCCCGCGCAGGATATCGCGCAATTCGACACGGGAGCGGGGGTCGAGCCCTGAAGCTGGCTCATCGAGCAAGATCACGGCGGGGTCGTGGATCAAGGCGCGAGCCAAGCCGAGGCGCTGTTTCTGGCCGCGCGATAGGACGCGAGCCGGGCTAGTGGCATAGTCCGTCAGATGAACCTGTTTCAGTAATAGCTCGGTGCGTTGGGCGATAGTGGACTTGTCTAGGCCTTGAGCGGCGCCGAAGGTCGCCAGGATCTCCCTAGCGGTCAAGGCCTCCCAGGTTCCAAAGACATCGGGCATCCAACCGATAAGGCTCCGCGCCGCCTGAGTCCCACATACCAACGGTTCCGCAGTCGACGACGAGACGGCCCCGCTGATCGTCGCCTTACCTTTGTCCGGGGCCAGCAGCCCCGCCAGGATCAGTAACAAGGTGGTCTTGCCAGCCCCACTGGGTCCAACCAAGGCGGTAACTGCTCCACGTGGGGCGGTGAATGATACGTCATCAATCGCTTTCACGGATCCGAAGGACCGCTGAAGGCCGACGACGTGGACTCCGGAAACTCCCAAGGCGTCCGCGCTAGGCTCCGCTTCGCACCGATCCGGAGCCTGATCCAATTCGAGATCTTCTGCCATGAATCCAGCCTAGAAGACTCCGCTCGCCAACGCCCTCCCTCCCAAGACTGGTTTCCTTTGGCCTACCCTCCACCAAAAGGACTAGTGCCCGGTCGTCCGTGGCCCTAGAACAGCACTAATTACCGGTCGACTGCTTGGGCTAGCCGCGCGCGGATCACCTCTTCACGCGCCACCAGAATCAAGCGTCGCAAGGCGGGCAAGCGGGCGCCAAGCTGATCCAGCCACTGGTCGGTCAGCGCCAGGATGTCGATCTCGGGATCGTCTAGGAGACGATAGGGATAGAGTCCCTCAACGATATTCTGCGCCATCTCGCGGGAGCGAGTAGCCCAGGTTTGCTCGATCTGGGAGAAATACTGAGAAGCAAAAGGCCGCAGCAGGCTGGGGTCAGTGACCTTAACAAAACCAGCGAGGACGCTACGTTGGGTGGCATTGCTAATCGACAGATCCTCTACCGCGACCTGCCAGGCCTGCCACTTGGAGTTCAAGCTCGGCAGAGCCGCCCGTGCCCCGGCGGCAGACTCCCGGCCCGACATGGTGTTGTCGCGCTCCAACTCCGCTTCTATCGCCGAGCCACCGCGCCGCCCGGTGGCCACCAGGTTGATCAGCAACTCCCAACGTCGATCGGTGTCGATGATCAAACCGGGTATCTCGGCCTCACCATCAAGGATCGCGCCGAGATAATCAAGCTGTGCCGGATCACGGGTCAGCGTCGCGAAAGCTTGGAAACACTGCAATTGTTGATCAGAGCCTGGTTCAGCTTGACCAACCAGTTCCTTGAGGTAGCTGGCGGTCGCGGCCATCACCGCGGGGCGCTGGGCAGGGGTGACATAGCTCCTCAGAGCGGTCATCAGCCTGGTCAGCAGAGACAGCAGTGTCATCGAAGCGGTTTCAGTGGCGATCACTTTCAGAATCATTTCGATATAGAACTGAGCCGAGATCTCACCATCGCGCAAGGAATCCCATAGTGATCCGGCGACTAGCGCCCGCGTTAACGGATCCCGAAGCGCGCCCAAAACTCCCGGCAAGGCCGCCCGGCCCGCCTCATCGAGACGCAACTTTGCATAAGTCAGATCGTCATCATTGATGATCAGCAGGTCGGGCACTGGCTTGCCGGCCAGCGCGACCAGGTCTGTCCGCTCACCATCAATATCAACCTCTTCAACCCAGTCGCCAACCAACTCGCCAGCCGCTAGGCGATAACCAGCCAACTTGATGTGATGGGGACGCAGACTAGGGGTAACGACGATTTCCGGCAGATCGCGGTGGGGAACCGTCGCAAACCGGTCATAGACCTCCGGCACCTCTTGGAGGATCGTCACCCGTTCATAGACCCCATCGGCGACCACTGTCTCGGGCCGCAAGATAGTCACCCCGGCCTCCTCCAACCACAGCTTTGACCACCGACCCAGATCCCGGCGGGAAGACTTTTCCACCTCAGCTAGGAAGTCGGCCAAGGTGGCATTGCCTTCGGCATATTTCGTCAAGTAGTTGTGGACGGCATCCAGGAAGTTGTCCTGCCCGACCCAGGCCACCAACTGCTTGAGAACCGACGCCCCCTTGGCATAGGTGATCATGTCGAAGTTGACCTCAACATCGGCGAGGTCGCGGATCTCGGCGACAATCGGGTGAGTGGTCGGCAGTTGATCTTGCTGATAGGCCACCAGTTTGCGAGAGGCGAGGAAATCGACCCAAGCTCCCGTCCAGCGAGTGTTCTCGACCGCCGCCAAATGAGCCATATACTCCGCGAAAGACTCGTTCAGCCACAGATCATTCCACCATTTCATGGTCACCAAGTTGCCGAACCACATATGGGCTTGCTCATGGAGGATCGTATTTGCCCGCGCGTCCACGACCGCCTCGACCGGCTTGGAGCGGAAGATATAGCGCGCTTCGGTGAGGGTGACAGCGCCAATATTTTCCATCGCTCCGGCGTTGTATTCCGGCACAAACGCTTGATCATATTTTTCGTACGGATAAGGAATGCCAAAGGCGGTCTCAAAAAACTCGAAACCGCGCTTGGTGATGTCAAAGATTTCCTCGGCATCCATATAGCAAGCCATTGATTGGCGAACAAAGACCGCTAGAGGGATCTCCCGGCCGTCAGTAGAGCGATAGCAATCCACCCAGCGTTCGTACGGACCGGCAATCACCGCCACCAGGTAACTCGACATGATCGGGGAAGGCGCGAAATCCCAGCGAGCGACCGGCACCCCATCCACCGGTGGCAAGGTCACGGGCAGCGGGGTTGGTTGGTTGGAGATGATCGTCCAGTCGCTCGGGGCGATGACGTGGAAGGTGAAGATCGCTTTGAGATCGGGTTGCTCGAAAACGGCAAAGATCCGCCGGGCATCGGCCACCTCACATTGACTATATAAATAGGTCTTGTCATCAACCGGGTCGGTGAAACGATGGAGACCTTCGCCGGTGTGAGAGTAATCCGCTAGCGCCTCGACGACGACGGTGTTCTCAGCGGTGAGGTTGGGCAGTTGGATCCGTGAGTCGGCGAAAACGGTCGCCGGATCGAGAGCCAGGCCGTTAAGCTCCACTCGTCGAACGCCGCGTGCGATCAGATCGAGAAAGGTCGCCTCACCAGGGGTGGAGCAACTAAAACGGATCACTGTGGTCGAAACAAAGGTTTCTGCGCTAGTCGTGAGGTCAAGGGTGATGTCGTAATCCTGGATCGTGATCAACCCCGCTCTGACTTCGGCTTCCTCCCGCGTCAGATTGTATCCCGGCATAATGCCTCCTTAGTTGGTGAAGTTGTCGTCGCTGGGGACCCGGAAACCGGAGTCGGGGTCGTCGACGAAACGGGCCATCCGGCCCTGGAAGACGACGTTGATGGTATCCGTACGCCCATTACGATGTTTAGCGACAATGAAATCGGCTTCACCTGGGCGCTCCTCGCGGTTATAGAAGTCGGCCCGGTGGAGCAGGATGACGACGTCAGCATCTTGTTCTAGGGAGCCGGACTCGCGCAGGTCGGATAACATCGGCTTCTTGTCTTGGCGTTGTTCCGTTCCACGGTTGAGCTGGGAGATCGCCACGACCGGGATGTCGAGTTCCTTGGCCATCAGCTTGATCTGGCGTGAGAACTCCGAGACCTCGAGTTGACGCGACTCCACCTTGCGCCCGGAGGTCATCAGCTGAATATAGTCGATGACAACGAGTTTCAGGTCGTGATGCTGCTTGAGGCGACGAGCCTTGGCCCGAATCTCCATCATCGTCAGATTCGGTGAGTCATCAATGAACAGCGGCGCTGCACTGATCTGAGAGGTGACTTGGGAGAGGTTATCCCAGTAATCATCGAGACGGCCGGTTCGGATATTCTCCAGCGGGACCGAGGCCTCTGAGGACAACAAGCGCATCATGATCTCGGAGGCGCTCATTTCCAGCGAAAAGACGGCGGTGGTCATCCGGTTGTGGATCGCCGCACTGCGCGCGAAGTCGAGACCGAGGGTGGACTTACCGATCGCCGGACGGGCTGCCACGATGATCATCTGCCCAGGGTGGAGCCCGTTCGTCAAGGCATCAAGCTCGGTGAAACCGGTGGGCACCCCGGAGAACCGCCCGCCATGGGAGGCCAGGGCGTCCATCTCATCCCAGGTGATCTGCAGCAGATCAGACACCCGACGGTAATCCTCCCCGGTTGAGCCTTCGGAAACTTCGTAGATCGTCTGCTGAGCGAGGTCAACGATCTCATCAACATCACCTTGCCCGGCGTAACCCAGTTGGGCGATCCTAATCGAGGCGTCCACCAACCGCCGCAAGATGGCTTTTTCTCGGACGATCTCGGCGTAATAACTAGCGTTGGCGGCAATCGAAACCGAGGCCAGCAGGTCGTGGATATAGACGTGACCACCAACCCGGGCAATCTCACCGCGCTTGGTCAGCTCGGCGGCGACCGTGATCGCATCGGCGGGCTCCCCTTGGCTATAGAGATCAAGGATGGTGTCGAAGATTAGTTCGTGGGCTGGTTTGTAGAAGTCGTAACCCTTTAGTGTGCCTAGGACGTTGGCGATGGCGTCCTTGCTCATCAGCATCGCGCCCAAGACCGATTGTTCCGCAGCCACATCCTGCGGCGGAACCCGGTCTGTGCTCTCCTCACGACTGTAGGTGAGCTCACGCGCGACGGTCACGAATCCTTCCTTTCGGGTCAAGCCGAGGCCGGTTGTCTGGCATATCCTAAGACTAGGAGAGGGCTCCGACATTTCTTTCCGGGCTCGGGATAGGCAAACTTACCCTCGGGGGATGATGATTCCTAACCCACGATCCACACCCGCCGTGTGTGCAACTGTGGACAACTCCAAGCTCGCGCGGAAGGTTATCCACAGCCCCTGTGGGTAGAAAGGCTTGTGGCATAGATATCTATAAACGCCAATACCCGGTGGTTCAAGGTAAAACGTTCTGTGAACGAGGTGTTTCAAAGAAAATTAGCCCCGATTTTGCGCGGTGGATGGTCGGGGTGAAAGAGATCTGATTTTATTAATTTTTTGGGATATCACTCAATAATCCCGAAACAATTCGACAGCGTTTTCCACAGGTTATCCACAGTATGAAAAGCCCGCTGAAGAGGGGAGTTTCGTCGGCGAGTCTGGGGTCGTACGAGTCTGCGAACCCCCACAAAAAGCCGCAGCCTGAGGTTTTCTCAGTAATTTCTTGGTATGATGGTAGCTGCGAGTACGACCAAACCCGCGCCCCGAGGCGAACAGATCGCCGAAGATTTAGGAGAAGAACCTTGCTGTCCCAGATCAGATCTGAGATTAAAACGGCCATAATGCCACACATGAAGGTTGTCGTTGTGACCCTTACGGTGGTCTTGGCTATCAGTTTATCGGGATTCGGCATTAACCTCGCCTTTGGCCATCACGTCACCCTCGTCGTTGACGACAAGGCCACCAGCCTGATGGTGCTACCAGGCCCGGTTTCCAGGGTTCTTTTTGACCAACAAATCATTCTCAATGAGCGCGACTGGATCTCGACCGAGTTGACTGAGCCTGTCATCGATGACATGACCATCGTGGTGCGGCTCGCCCGCCCGATCGACCTCACCTTCAACGGCGATACTGCCGTCTACTGGACGTACGCTACTCAGGTCTCCGGCGTCGTTAGCGACCTTGGCCTGACCGACGGAGATTCGATCAAGCTCTCCCACCCCCTCGACACCCCGATCCCCCGGGGCGGGATGGAGCTCACCATCAAAACTGGTTTCGATATCCAAGTGACCTCGGATGGCAAGACAACTAACCTACATTCCTATGGCACCGTTTACGACGCTCTAGTTGATCTCGATCTGACTTGGAGCGAAGCGGATATCATCACCCCCGCCCCTCGTACATCCCTAAGCGCCGACCTAAAAATCACCCTGGTCCGCGTCACCACCGAAGTCATCACCCGCGAAGCCGACATCCCCTACCCAACCGAGGATTCACCGAATACCGAATCCTTCCAGGGCACGGTGACCGTCGTAATCGCCGGGGTCAATGGCTCAAAAACCCAGGTCGTCGAGCAGATCCTGCACGATGGCAAGGTGGTTGAGGAAAAGGTGCTCTCCGAAACAGTCCTTCGCGAGCCAGTCACCCGCGTCACCACCACTGGAACCTTACCGCTCCCGAGCGAGATCAACATCACCCCCGGCTCCGCCCAAGCGATTGCTTATGAGATGGTGAGAGCGCGCGGCTGGGATGACACCCAATTCCAGTGCCTAGTTGAACTGTGGAACCGGGAGTCCGGTTGGCGGGTTAACGCCTCCAACTCCTATTCCGGCGCCTATGGCATCCCCCAAGCCCTACCCGGCTCCAAGATGGCTTCGGCAGGCGCCGACTGGCAGACCAATCCTGCCACCCAGATCACCTGGGGCCTCGGCTATATTTCCGGTCGCTATGGCACCCCATGCGGCGCCTGGTCCTTCTTCTTGTCCAACAACTGGTATTAAATAACCCCTTAACCAACCCTCGGCAAGCTGCTACTATGAATATAGTCACCCCCCGGACCGGACTGTGGGGGTATATTCGCCAAGTTAGCGATGATTGGGGTCAAGCCACCTAGGCCAACACATCGCGATTAGGGGGACCGATGAGTAATCGCACCCGTACCGGGATTAAGAATGAACGTCGCGACAGAGCGCCCGGTGCTGGGCGCTGGGCCAGGAAAGTCTCCCGCGGGATGCTATGTCCGTAAAAGCCTTCCTTTGATAAACTAACCAGCGGGGTGTGAAAAAGCTATCCCCCGTTTATTGCGGAGCGGTCGTTGGCCAGAGGGAGGTGGTGGTTCTATGCCTAAGCGTCTCTACGGCCACGCCACCAAACCCCTCATCACCCCCAGTCTGTTCGGGGCAATCACGATTCTGGCGATGACGGTGATCTTTGGCGCGCTCTGCTTAGTTGGGTTATCCCAGATGGTGCCGGCCCCGCTCGAAGATCGCCTACCGGCCACCCACGCCGCGATCAAGACCGCTCTCGAGGACCTCGACTCCACCCTGTCGCTAGCCAGTTCGAGACTCGACTGGGCGATCGGGCAGGGTAGCGACGACCCGACCACGACCCCCCAAGGCCGAGCCGACAAGCCCACCAAAGGCGATCAGGCCTACGACGCCCTCTGGCTAGCCGAAGACCATCCCGATGTGGTGGACTTCAATGAACTCCTCGCCAATTGCCAGGCAACCGCCGACGAAGCGACCGCGATGCTCGATCGGACCCAGGTCTATGTCAGCTCCTCGGCCCAATCTCAACCCGAGGCCAAACCCCGCGTTGTCAGCCTGTTTGACGCCTTATCGATGCCCGGCGCGCTGTCACGCTGTGAGGAAGCGGTCAACGGCGCAACCAACACCATCACCGCCGAGGTCATGGCCGCAAAACTGGCCGCCGGAAAGTTGGTGGCGGAGTCCGCCTACGCCGCCGCTGCCGAAACCGCCCGTACGACCATTAGCGAAGCCGAGCAACTATTAAAGCTAGAGGAAGACGAACCGGACCCGTTCGAGGTAGAGGAACGCGAGGCCATTGATTTGGCCCTTCGCGATTGCCGCCGCGTTCTAGCCGAGGCCACCGCTGATGATAGTTACCACGCCCTCGAAGCCCTCGCCGCCAAGCTCGTAGTGGCGACCGCCTCCCTAGATGCCCTAATCGATCCCTATCGTGCAGAACCAAGGAACCTAGACGACTTCCGCGAGGAGTCAGACTTTAGCGAAGCCCAAGCGGGAACGGCAACCTCCGACTAGCTTGCGGTCACCACTAGACTGGGTTGAAGACTGATGGGGGTTCACATGACTTTGACTGCCGAAACCGAGGCGCCACGGATCCCAGGGCTCACCTTCAAGGGTTTCCTGGGGGCAGGCGGTTTTGCGGACGTCTACCTTTATGAGTCGGCGTCACCGTTGCGCGATGTGGCGGTGAAGGTTCTCCATCCTCAGGTGATGAGCGACCAGCAGGTTATGCAGTTCACTAATGAAGCCAACACGATGGCCAGCCTCGAACATCCCTATATCGTGCGGGTCTACTCTTCTGGGGTGACGGCTGACGGGCGTCCGTACATCGAAATGGCCTACTATCCCGAACCGAACCTGGCTGATGCCGTCGAGGCTAGCCCGCTAGCGGTGGCTGATGTGGTGAAAATCGGGGTTCAACTGGCGAGTGCCGTGGAGTCCGCCCACCGGGTTGGCTTGCTGCACCGCGACATTAAGCCGGCCAATATCCTGATTGATCGCTTCGGTGATCCAGCCTTAACCGACTTTGGGGTGTCCTCGCATATCCACCATGACGATGATCTGGAGATCGCCGTTTCGGTGCCCTGGGCGCCACCGGAAGCGATCTTTGCCACCCAGGCCCCGGATCGGCGTTCGGATATCTACTCCTTGGCGGCGACGATGTGGCATCTGCTGGTTGGCCATTCGCCGTTCAACCTCCCTGATGGGGACAATCGGGTCGAGGCGATGATGGTACGAGTGCGCGACGAGCCGTTGCGCGCCACTGGATGTAGGGATGTACCGGCGTCGCTGGAACGTCTCCTGCGCCAAGCGATGAGCAAGGACCCGGCGCTCCGCCCGAGTTCCTGTGAAGGGTTTGCGCTAGAGCTCAATGCCATCGAAGAGGAGTTAGGGCTTAACCCCACCCAGTTCAAGGTCGCTCGCAACGCCGAGTTATCCCCAGCGGTCGAACCCGGGCTGAATAGTCATCCGACGGTCGTCCGTCGGGTAAGTCCGGACCCCGCCCTCGCCAAGATTCCAACCCCGCTAGCAGCGCTCGAAGATGAAGCCGACATCGGGGAGGTCACTCTCACTAGGAAAAGCTTCCGGACGCGGTTGGTGGTGGGATTGCTGATCGCGCTGGCGATCGTCGGCGGGATCGTCGGCTGGGTCCGGTTCGGCCCCGATCGCCCGGTGGTTGACCCCACGGAATTAGCGACCCCGCAGGCCCCACCCCACGACGACGATCCCCTCCCGACTGCGACCGCTAGCTAGGTCAGGGCAGGCTCAAGGCAGGATCGAGAGGACAATAAAGGTCGCGAACAAGACGAGGTGGACGATTCCGGCCTGGGTCTTGGCCCGTCCTGGTACGACGGTGAGAACGGTCACCGCCGCTGAGAGCACGAGTAGTCCGATCTGCAGGGGCGGCAAGCCGAGGGTCAGCGGCCCCGGCAACCAGTAGGACACGATCGCCATCGTCGGAATCGTTAGACCAATCGAGGCTAAGG
>JAIRKB010000147.1 GCA_031260385.1 Propionibacteriaceae bacterium
ATATCAGGATAGGACTCATAGATTAGGGTGTTGCCGATGATCTCAACCACCCGACCATACTTCGGTGGTTGGGCGATGCCGGTCACCGCCACCGAATCGCCATCCGGATCCTGGCCATAAGGGGAAACCGCTATTTCGACGGTTGAACCGAGGACGCAACGGACCTCTAGGCTAACCGGGGTCGGCGCCCGATTGACCAGTTGTCCGCCAGGCGGGTCTGGGGCTGGTCTGACTTCGACCCACAGTGAGCCGGTGACAGGGGTCCCGCCCGGCACTGATGCCTGATATTCCACTCGTACGAGCAGCACCGCGGTCACCACCGCTGGCGCAACATACCGTACGTTCACACCGTCAACAAAAGCCCGACCAACCTGGTCGGCGGTGGACTCATTCGGCGCCGCCAGATCCTGGACCTTCAGCTCACCGGGCGGGAGACCGGGGGCATTATCGTTCAAGACTAGCGGTCGCCCGGAAGCGGCAACATCGTTATCGAGGACGGCAACCAGGGTTACGTCGCCCGCCCGAACCACCGCATGATCATCAACCGTCCGGACCGTATCATCGGCCACCGCCGGCCGCAGGGTCACACAGACCTGCCCAATCGCCTCATTACCCCGGCCATCGGTGACAACATAATCCACCACACTGACATCGCTGGTGGCGGTCTCCGCTTTCGCTTGCACCCACAGCCAACGCCCCTGGACAACAGCGATCCCAAACAGGTTAGGCTCGCGCGCCTGGGCGGAAACCACCGTCAGGACGGAACCAGAGGGGTCATGGTCGTTAACCAAGACATCAACATAACCCCCGACCATGCCGCGCAAGACCATCGCATCTGGCATCGCCACCAGTGAACCCTGCTCGGCAATATCGACCCTGATGAAAGCGGTATCGGTCAGGGCACCGTAGGCAGCGGTATAGGTCAGGAGGTAGACCCCAACCCGAGTGCCGACGACCGTCACCACCCCGGAGGCCAGGTCAGTTTCGACACTGAGCCCGATCAGTCCGTCTACCGGTGAGGCCAACCGCAGCTTGGCCGAACCGAGCAGCGGTGCCGCTCCTGGTTGATCATTGTCGAGGGGGGAGATCGTCAGCGGCTGACCGATAACCCCGCGTACGACATCGGAGTTGGCCACCGGCGGGATCCCCTCCTGGGCAAGAGCGCGCAAGATCTGGACGACGAGCTCGCCACTAGTCAACTCACCATTACTATCGGCGACCGTGTAGGTGATGACCTCATCAATACTGACCTCGGTCGGTGAAGCCGAATATCTGATCACCGACTGGTTGGTCACGGGGATAATCCGACCCTGCGCGCCGACCGCCTCCACAATCACCAGCGGGTCGGAATCATCATCGCGCCAATCAGCCAACGGTGAGATCGCGATCGTGCCCGAACTGATCACCGAGTAGCGGCGCTCGGGGAGACCTTCACGGATGTAGGGGGCGGAGTTCTCATTGACTGGACGCATCGACACCGTCACCGCCGCCGTGGAACTGAGATCCTCCTCGTCGATCAGCGACCGGCTCGACACGGTGTAGGTGAAGACCACATCGCCGCTGGCGTTCTGGGGCGCTCGATAGATGATCGTCTGACCGTTGGGGGAGATCTCCACCGTTCCCACATTAGGCACGCCGACCGAGCGAATCGCTAGGAGACCGCCACCGGGGTTGAGATCATTGTCGAGGACGTGGAGGATTGAGGTGGTGCCGGGGCGAACCCAGAGGTGGTCGTCAATCGCTTTCACCGGATCATTCGGTCGTGGCCCGTCCTGGGGCTCTGGTGAGGTCTCCTGGGGTTCCTCCTCTAGTTCCTCGATAGCCAACTGCTCGATCAGATCAAAGACCCAACCGGTTCGTAGATCATTGAGATAAATCGAACCAAAGTTCACCCGGAAGACCGGATCGATCAGCGCTCGATCCGCCTGGTCGGTGAGTTGTTCGTGAGCTTCTCCGTCGGGCCCGATCCAGACTTGGTTAACCGCTGGGCCCGACCAGGCACCATAGATATACCCGCCCATGACCACTGGTGCAGCGGGCATACGCTCGACGCGGTCAGGCAAGGCGTAAAGATCCTTGACAAGATCGCTATCGTCACCCAAGGGTAAGGCGACCAGACCGGTGGTCGTTGCCACGCCAACCTGATCACCGGAGGTGCTAGCCTGCTGTAGAGCGATAGCCGACCCTAGTTGGAAGTATTGACCGCTGGTGGTCTGCACCACCGCTAAAGCCGGGTCGGCAATCACCCCCGTCCCGGCGACCAAGGTCACCTGGACGGAACTCAGTGGCAGAACCGAATCGACGATCGGGTCGGCGCCGGGGGTAATTAACGCCCATTGTCCCGAAGTGGAAGCGGCCAAGACCCACCCGTTGGCATCGACCGTAATGTCGAACCCGGGGACCATCCCGGCCTCTAGTTGCGTCACTAGGGCCCGCTCGGTCATCAGTAACCGGGGATCAGGGATCTGCCCTTTTCCGTACGCGGTCACCCGCACCTCACCACTCGGCGTGACCAAGGCCAAGACGCCTCCGCCCATCGCAACGCGTGAGGCTGGCTCAACCACCAGCTCCACCCCCTCAACCACCTGGGAGTCCCGGGCGTCGATCGGAAAGAGCCGCCCCAAGTCTCGCTGTAAGCCGAGAACCGAATCCCCATCCTGGAGGACGTCTAAATGGTAAGCCTGTTGCTGTGACGGATCGGAGATTAGGGTGTCAAGGCTGCCAGCCACCCGGTTCATCCGGGCAAATACCAACCGCGCGTCCGAGGTCACCCACACCCCAGAGCTGTTCAGATCTTGGACCCGCTCCCGAAAGGCATCGGCATGGACGATCATGCCAATAACCAGGGACAACACCATCACCAGAAGCAACACCGGAGATAGCGCCCGCCATTCTCGCCTAGTCAAACCAGACCCCCAAATTGAACCTATATTAGGCTCGCCATTAGCAGAACCCCCGACCGTGAACCGGACCGCTCGTGCCTACGACAAGCGTGCCAGACTACCACTTCAGCCCTTCCCAAACAAGGTCAGTGTATCGCCTAGGTCGGAAGGTCCTGTCTGGGGCCCACTAGATCGTGACTCCCATCAGCCCGTGGTATCGTTCCTGACTATAGACCAAGCATGATTGGTCAGCTTTCTCTTAGGGAGGGTTAGCTGTGAGATGGTGGCGAGCGTTCTTGGCATCGGGTGTGGTTCTAGGTCTTGTTCTGGCGGCCACCTCAATGGGCGGATGTACGGCGGCCAAACCTGGGCCGTCGCAACCAACGCGCGTTGCGATCACTGACCAACTGGCAGATTCACCACTTTTCCAGGCCCTGCAGAGTGTTACGTTCAGCGATACTCAGTTTCGTCAGGAGTATGTTGATCCTCGGTTTGCGGGCAATGATTACCTCAAAGTCAACGAAATACGAACACCGGTCGCCATCATCATTTACCAACCAAGGCACGACCCAGAGTGGGCGTTCGCGCAAACCGATCTTTTCGATACCGTTCAGGATCTCGACCAAGCCAATACTGTGCTTTTCGTTAGCGCATCCGATGGTCGAGTGGAGTGGCGGTACAACGTTTACCTCACTGATCAAGCCTTACTCAGTGTCTACCAGCTGACGTCGTTTTCCAACAAAGAGCAGTCCCCCGATGAGGCCGACTACGCGTTTTTCACGAAACTGGCCAACCAATACACCTTCTCCGAAACCGCCTCCAACCAGCTTTCTTCAACGGTGCATCTCTTCCAGGGCATGGAAATTGACAATCCAGATGTCTTGTCAGCGGTGGGTAGCTACGATTATCCCCAAAGTGATCAGTTGAAGAATCATCCAGGCGCGCTCGCTGGCTACCGGGGCTACATCTCCACCAACCTTAACAACGTACCAAGCAACAATGATCCCAGTGATTATGTCCGCGAGGCGTCCGCCCTTGCCACAATCCCCGCTACATTCCACCTCGGTTCCTACGAGTTGGCAGATTGGCAACCCGCCGCCCGCGGGGAACCGTACTTACTGACGTACTACGAACGTACCGGAGTGAAAAGCATCGGTCGCTACTATGGCACGTTGTATGCGTACGTCCACCGCGCAACCTATGTCGACGCGCTCACCGGTCAGATCGTCGCCTGGGAAGAAGGCCATTTCGACTTCACCAACGACCCACCCGAAAGAGCCCAGTATGAAGACGACGAATATGGTCGCGCCATCTATCACACCTTAGGAAAATACCCTCCCCCCAGCCTAGCTCCCCCGTTCGACTAGGCGGTGTCGGAGCCAAACAACGGTGACGCCAGCCGAGGAGTAAGCCTAAGGGGACAGCTACCAGATGGTGACTCTCTCGGTGGGGGGGAGCCAGGCGGCGTCGGTTTCGGTGACGGCGAAGGCTTCGTAGAACTCGTCGATATTGCGGAC
>JAIRKB010000151.1 GCA_031260385.1 Propionibacteriaceae bacterium
CGTAGACTTCGGCCGTCGGCACGGCGATTGGCTCAGCAACAGGAACATCAGCCAAAGCCGGGTCGGTCATCTCAGCGGGTGGTGGGGTAGGTTCAACCGTCTCCACCTCTGGGGCTGCCGCCTCCAGCTCGTAGGGTTGACCGCAAGCCTCGCAGAATGGTTGGTCTTGAGCAGGTGTTCCACAGTTGGGGCAGAACTTCATGATACTCCCTCGTTCGGAAAGCAGGCTCGCAAGAAAAACGAGCAAATAAAGCTTATCACGAGCGTGCCGTAGGCCTGCTTTGCACGGCGAGGCGACTAACACCACTAGAATCTGGGTGGAAATGGCAGGTTAATATGAGTTCAGAAAAGACCACTGAGGTCGAGATCAGGCGGCAGATTGCCCAGGCTCGACGGGTCGTCGTTAAGGTCGGCTCGTCGTCGCTGGCCTCGGCAGCCACCGGGCTTGATCTAGCCCGCTTGGCTTCCCTGGTGGCCGTTCTCGCCAAACGCCAGCTCGCCGGTTCCGAGGTGATCCTCGTCACCTCCGGGGCGATTGCCGCCGGTCTAGAACCCCTCGGTTTCACCCGGCGTCCCCATGATCTCGCCCAACAACAAGCCGCCGCCGCGGTTGGCCAGGGTCTGTTGATGACGGCCTACACCCAAGCTTTCGCTGAGCACGGGATACGCACCGCCCAGATCCTGCTCACCAAAGAGGATCTCGCCAATAAGGAGAGTTACTCGAACGCCTTGCGGACCTTCGGCGCCTTGACCCGACTCGCCGTCCTGCCGGTGGTCAACGAGAACGACACCGTCGCTACCCAGGAGATCCGCTTTGGCGACAATGATCACCTAGCAGCCTTGGTGGCCGAGTTGGTGCGAGCCAATGCCCTCGTCTTGCTCTCCGATGTTGATGGGCTCTACACGGAGCATCCCGGAAATCCTGGGGCCAAGCGGGTCTCCTTCGTCCCAGCGGTCAGCGAACTGACCGCCGAGGTTCACCGCCCTGGCTCGTCCGGGGTGGGGCGCGGCGGCATGGCGACCAAGATTGGTGCCGCCGAGTTGGCGGGCGCGGCCGGAATCCCCGTCGGGTTGGCACGCTGGGACCAAGCGGCTGCCATCCTAGCTGGAGAGGATGTTGGTACGGTCTTTGGTGCGGCCACCAAGCGCTGGTCGCGACGTCACGGTTGGCTAGCCCACGCCGCCTCCGCCGCCGGTCAGTTACATATTGATCACGGCGCCGAGACCGCTCTAACCACTACGGCGGCTTCCCTGCTCGCCGCCGGTATCGCCTGGGTTGATGGTGACTTCAAGGCTGGCGACTCCGTCGAGGTCGTCTCACCCGCCGGGGTGGTGATTGGCCGGGGGGTGGTAGCCTTTGACTCTGCGGTTCTCCCGACAATGCTCGGCCGAACCCATCAGTCCAAACCCGTCATCCACCGTGATGATCTGGTGATGGCGCCAACCCAAGGAGGCTAACATGAGCCAGTTCCTCGCCCAGGCCCACGAGGCCCGCGAAGCCAGCATCGCTTTGGCAGGTGCCTCCCGGGCCACCAAAGATCGCGCCTTGGCCGCTATGGCCGATGCGCTGATCGCCAATCAAGCGCCGATCCTGGCAGCCAACGGTTTGGATGTTCAACTTGCCCGTACGGCCGGAGTGACCGAAGCCCTGATTGATCGCTTGAGCCTCGATGCGGCCCGCCTCGCAGCGATGGCCGACGGTCTCCGCGACCTCGCCGCCTTGTCCGATCCGGTCGGTGAAGTCATTCGCGGCTGGAACCTGCCGAATGGCGTCCATATCGATCAGGTACGGGTGCCAATCGGGGTGATCGGCATCATTTATGAAGCGCGCCCGAATGTCACCGCTGACGCCGCCGGGATCTGCCTGAAGTCGGGTAATGCCGTCTTACTGCGGGGGTCCTCAAGCGCCTTTAACGCTAATCAAGCGATTGTTGCCGCCTTGCGGGAGGGTCTCGCCGCTTGCGGGATTGACCCCCGGGCGATCGCGCTAGTGGCCGGGGGACGGGAAGTCACCGACGAGATGATGAAAGCGCGCGGACTCGTCGATCTCTTGATTCCGCGCGGGGGTGCCTCGCTGATCGACGCGGTCGTGCGCACCTCCCAGGTCCCCGTGATCGAAACCGGCACCGGCAACTGCCACCTGTTTGTGGACGCTAGCGCCGACCAGTCAATGGCGATCGACATCATTATCAATGCCAAGACCCAACGCCCGTCAGTCTGTAATGCCCTCGAAACCCTCCTCATCCACCGCTCTATCGCCGAGACCTTCCTCCCGCGCGTCACCGGAGCCCTCCGGCAAGCTGGGGTGACGCTCCACGGCGATGCCGCAGTGGGCGCCCTCGACCCGACGATCGCCCTCCACCCCGAGAATGGCTGGGATGACGAATGGCTGTCACTGGATCTACGGCTCGCCTTGGTTAGCGATGTCAGCGAAGCGATCAGCTTCATCCGCCAACACACCTCCGGCCACTCCGAAACGATCATCACCAATGACCTCGCGGCGCGTCAACGTTTCATCACCGAGGTTGATGCCGCCTGTGTGATGATCAACACCTCTAGCCGCTTTGTTGACGGTGGCCAGTTCGGTTTTGGCGCCGAGATCGGGATCTCTACCCAGAAGCTCCACGCGCGCGGGCCGATGGCCTTACCCGAGATGACGACCACTAAATATGTCGTTACCGGCGACGGTCAAGTCAGAGCGTAGTGTCGATATCTGGCAGAATAGTGGGGTGACTGATCGACCACTCAACCCACCCCGAGGCTGGTATTCCGACCCAGCGGGGCCCGGGCGCGACCGCTATTGGGACGGGGCGCGGTGGACACAGGTGGTTCGTCAAGCGGAATCGATTGAGTTGAAAAACCGGCTGATCCATCCCGACGGAACGGTCAGCCTGCCGAAAACTGACCCGACCTCCACTGTGCCACTAGCCGGTTGGTGGCGGCGGGCTGGTTCTGGGGTGATTGACACGATCATCGCCGTGGCTTTAACAGCGGTGCTGTTAATCGGGGGAGCCCCCACTCTACTTCAGCGCTGGTTGACCCAGATGAATGCCCACAGCCGAGAGCTTTTAGCCTGGGCGGCGGCTCCATCTTTCACGCTACCTGCTCCATCGGAGATCTATGCCACGACTACCTCGACTGTCGGTGTGTTATTTGGGATTGTGACGATCGTTTATTGTGCGCTGTTTTTGGGTTTCTGGGGGGCGACGATTGGGCATCGAATCTGCGGTGTTAACGTGATCAAGTCACCACATCCTTCGGCGTCCCCGACCGCTGATAAGAAGTTCACGATCGAAAAGCCCGGTTGGATTCGGGCGGTGTCGAAGGCGATGAGTTGGGCCTTGTTCTGCAACGGGGGATTCTTGATCCTTTTTCAAGTCCTCAATGTGATGATCCTCTTTCTCGTGGTCAATGTGTTCTTGCCCTTGTGGCATCGTAGAAAACAATCATTAACCGACTTATTTGCTGGTACACTATTGGTGCTTAGGCAACCGGAGCCCCCCGAAATTCCCGGTTGATCAGGCTCAATAACGAAAGGCGCATGGCTACATGGACCAGCGTATTGCCCGTCTTGCCCTGCTTTACGGTATCCAAACAAAATTTTGGGACTGGCAGGGAAAGTCCCACGCCCCCTGTGAAGCAACAGTTATCGCTTGTTTACAAGCGCAAGGGGTCGACACCACCGCCCCGGGTTGGGTGGAACTTGGTTTAGCCCAGGCCGAGGAACGCCCCTGGCATCAGGTCTTACCCAGCTGCGTGGTGGTTGAGGAGCACCAGGACAAGGTGATCGAAGCCCATGTGCGAGCCGGTCACACTGCCACCCTCCAAGCTCACCTCGAAGATGGCTCGATCCTTGATGTCAACCAGGTTGACAACGCCGTGCCAGATCGCCAGATCGGCGATCAGTTAATCGGTCGCGCCACCTTCCAGTTACCAACCGATATCGAACCGGGTTACCACCGCCTGGTTCTGACCACCGACGGCCAGACCCACCAGACAAGTTATATCGTCACGCCGGCTTGGGTCGGGTTAGCGGAGTTGGAGGGTTGGGGGTTTGCCGCTCAGCTCTATTCCTTCTACGGTCAAGCCTCCTGGGGTCTCGGCGACTTGGTTGATCTCAAAGACCTCGCCCGCTGGGCCAAGAAACACCACAATGCCGACTTCGTCTTAATCAATCCGGTGCACGCCGCGGAGGTGGTCTCCCCGCTCGAACCTTCACCTTACTATCCCGCTACCCGCCGCTATATCAATCCGATTTATGTCCGCCCGGAGGCGATCGACGAACTCGCCGAGGCCTCGGCGGCCGTGCGCGCCGATGTTCAAGTGGCACGCATGCAGGCGGTCGTGGTCGCCGAGATGACCGATCGGGTCCCCCGTGAGGCGGTGTGGGTGTCCAAGCGCGGTGCCCTCAAAGCGATCTTTGAATTACCCCGCGATCCGCGCCGCCAGCGGAGGTTTGAGAACTATCTCGCCCGCGAGGGAACCCGCTTGCAGCGCTACGCCACCTGGTGTGCCCTCTCCGAACTACATGGTCCGAACTGGCGGGACTGGCCAGAAAAATACCAGAGCCCAGATTCGGCGGCGATCAAACGGTTCGTACGTGAACACCCCTCGGAGATCGAGTTTCACTCCTGGCTGCAGTGGGTGGCCCATCAGCAAGCCAAACAAGCCCAGAAGGCCGCCAAGCGAGCCGGGATGAAGATTGGGATCATGGCTGATCTGGCGGTGGGGGTCAGTAATGACGGCGAGGAGACTTGGGCGACCCCGGATCTCTTTGCCAAAGGGGTGACCGTGGGGGCGCCGCCGGATGAGTATAACCAGGCCGGCCAGGATTGGCGTCAACCGCCTTGGCGCCCCGATCGTCTGCGCGCAATGTGCTACACCCCGCTACGCGAAATGGTCTCCCAGATGTTACGTCACGCTGGGGCCCTGCGGATTGATCACATCATCGGTATGTTCCGCTTGTGGTGGATTCCCGAGGGGAGCTCCCCGGAAGATGGTGCCTACGTTCAGTACGATCACGAAGCGATGATCGGGATCTTGGCTCTTGAAGCCAGTCGGGCCCAGGCACCGATAATCGGGGAGGATCTGGGAACGGTCGAACCCTGGGTGCGCGACTATCTGGCTCGACGCGGCATCTATGGCACTTCGGTTTTGTGGTTCGAGAATGGCGAGGACGGGGGGCCGCTAGCCCCGGAACGCTGGCGGGAACTGTGTTTGGCTTCGGTCACCACCCACGACCTGCCACCAACCTTGGGCTATCTCGCCCACGACCATATTGCCTTACGCCACCAGTTGGGTTTGCTGACGGAATCCCTGGAGTCTGCCAAGGAACGCGACGAGTCCGCTCAATCAGCGGTTCTAACAAACCTCGCCAAGCGGGGCATGATCAAACGCGGCCAGCGCGATCCCCGGCAGATAATGCTGGGACTGCACCGCTTCCTAGCCCAAACCCCCGCCCGGCT
>JAIRKB010000159.1 GCA_031260385.1 Propionibacteriaceae bacterium
GACGGCAATCCCTCGGCTCGTGAAATACTGGATGACAAGCGAGAATGACGAATCAGAGTAGGCGGTCGGTCCACCATGGACCAACATCAAGCACGGTGGTTTCTCCTCGAAACCTGCCCTCGATCCGGCCGTGGAACCGGTTTCGGAACCTGTTTCGGAACCGGTTTCGGAACCCGCCTCGGCCCCTCGCACAGAATCCACCCCTTCCGCACTGGCCACTGGGGGGTAATACCAGCCGTAGACCGGCTCGTCAGTGTCGGAGGTCTGCCATTGGATCTGGGTTGGAATCGACACCTTCTCCTCATCGATGGTGATGTCGGATTCGCGGGCTAGTCGGCGGCTCTTGCCGGTCGCCCAGTTCAGATGGCGAAGCTCTGCCGGGCTGGTGGTCGTACCAAGTTGAACAATGCTCGCTCCGCCTGTGGCCGGGCCAACTAAAGCGCTAGCGTAGACGCCGAGAGTCTTTAGTTCGCCGGTGGGCTCGATCCAACCGAGGTGGGCTTGGCCGTCAGACCACCAGGAACAGCCGATGCGCAATCCGGCATTAGGTCCGTTGAGGAGGGCGTAGGGGGGTCGGCTCAAGACCCAGGGTGGGGAGCAGAAGTCGTAGGCGTGGTCGTGAAGGCGGCGGACGCCTAAGGGGGTCCAGCGGTAGAAGTTCCAATAGCCGGAATCGTCGGACAAGAAGATCAGCGAGCCGTCGGTGTGCCACTGGGGGTGGATTGCCGAGACTCCGGGTGTGGCAGCGATCACTTGGCGGGATCCGGAGGGGGCGAGCACTATTATGCGGGTGGAGTCCCAGGGCATCGAGGGGTGGTCATATTCCATCCAGGCGATGCAGCCGTGGGGTGAGACAGCGGGGGAGAAGTAGAAGTCGGCCCCCTGGGCGACAATTTGGCCGCCGCCGGGATTGGCTTGATCGAGGTTGAGCACGACGATGCTGTCTTGCGGTTCGACGAGGTCACTGGCGTGGTTCTCTCGTACACAAACAACCTGATACCTATTAAGGAAGGTGAACCCCCCGTACACTCCATCACCCGGTTCGGTGATCGCTAGTGCCGTGCCATCTTTGCCGAGCGACCAGACCTGCCCACTGCGACGATCAAAGAAGCAAACCCGGCCATGGTCGACAGCGGCGCTCGTGCCGCCATACTCGTGGATGCTCGTCCGGACATCCCAGTGCGCTGTCAGATCGGAAACCTCGCCGTCCCCAACCCGGCGCCATAATGTCGTCCGTCCAGCATCATCGGGGTTGGATTGCAGCCAGTAGCAGGTCTCGCCATCAATGAAGCCTTCACCGAGGCGGCGGCGCCCGATACGCAGGTCGGCGGCGGAGATTGGGGATGGCCATTGGCCGAAGGGCAAGGTGGTCATAGACCGATCTTACCGTGCGCTAACCTGGTGGTGTGCGTTCTTGGCCTTCGCCCGACTTGCCCGATCTTCCTCCCGTGCCCGGTGTCTTGCAGATCTACGACACGGCCCGCCAAACCATCGTGCCGGTTGGCCCCGACGACCCTCACCGCGTCGCCCGGATGTACGTCTGTGGCATCACCCCCTACGACGCCACCCACATCGGGCACGCTTTCACCTATCTGACCTTCGACCTGGTTAATCGGGTCTGGCGCGATCTCGGCTTATCGGTCCAATACGCCCAGAATGTGACCGATATCGACGATCCTCTGCTCGAGCGCGCCAACCAGGTCGGCGTCGCCTGGCCGGAACTAGCCGCCGAGGAGATTGAGCGCTTCCGCGCCGACATGACAGCCTTACGCATTCTGCCCCCCGACCACTTCGTCCCGGTCACGGACTCGATCCCCACCATCACGGCTGCCCTCGATCGCCTACGTGCCACTGGAGCGATCTACCCGGTCAACGACCCCTGGCTCGATTGGTATTTCGACAACTCCGCCCTACCTCTCGATCAGATCTCCCACCTACCCCTTAACGACCGACTAGCCCTCTTCGCTGAACGCGGTGGCGACCCCGAGCGAGCCGCCAAGCGCCACCCGCTCGATGCCCTGGTTTGGCGGGCTGCCCGAGAAGGTGAGCCAAGCTGGCCGTCGTCGCTCGGCCCGGGCCGCCCCGGTTGGCATATCGAATGTGTCGTCATCGCTGACCACACCCTCGGTCTGCCGATCGATCTCCAGGGCGGTGGAGCTGATCTGATCTTTCCCCATCACGAGATGAGCGCCGCTCAAGCCCTGATCCACCGATTGCTCGCGTCGCGAGCGGCGCCAGATAGGTGTGATGGCAAGGCGACAACGTCGAAGGCAGGCTGGACGCCTGTCGAGCGTTGTCAACGCCGCCAGCGCGCCTATCTGGGGCTGCGTAGCAGCGATGAATCGGTGGATCAGGGCGAATCTTGCGGGTTGGCGAACCAACCCCTCGCCCGGGCCTACCTCCATTCGGCGATGGTCTGGTTCGAGGGCGCGAAGATGAGTAAGTCCCTCGGTAATCTCGTGAAGGTGGCAGCGCTACTTCAAGCCGGCGCCGATCCGATGGCCGTACGCCTGGCCTTGCTTGCTCAGCACTATCGTACGGACTGGACCTGGTCTGGGCTTGGAGCGGCGACCGCCCGTCTAAACCGCTGGCGACAGGCCTACGCCGGTCAGACAGCCATCGATTTCGCCCCCACGGCCGCCCAAGTTCGGGCCGCCCTCCGTGACGACCTCCGCGCCGATCAGGCCTTACTGGCGATCGATGCCTGGGCTGAAGCCTGCTTAACTAGAGCCCAGGATCATCCCGGGGCCCGCGCTGAGATGGCGAAGGTAGCGGACGGTCTTCTTGGGGTGGCGGTGGTAACCTGAGACG
>JAIRKB010000183.1 GCA_031260385.1 Propionibacteriaceae bacterium
TAGCCTTGCGGACCACTGCGGGGTTGGTCGCCCTCGTCCCAGAAGGTCTCGTCGTCTTGACCACCCTGGCCTTCCTGCTAGCCGCTGTCCAACTGGCCCGCCAACAAGCCCTCGTCCAAGAACTCCCCGCCGTCGAGGGGTTGGCCCGTGTCGACGTCATCTGCCTCGACAAAACCGGCACCCTCACCCACGGCGAAATCACCTACGACGGTTTTGAACTGGTGAACGTAGTGGGTGACGTGACGGGGTGTGACAGGGGGACGGTCCATTTGGCACACTCAAACGCGGAGGAGTGTGCCAAAAGGACCGTCCCCCTGTCACACCAACATGCTCAAGTGGAGGACATCCTCGGCGCTTTTGCCCACGATCCAAACCCGAATGCCACGGCTCAGGCGATTGCGCGAGCCATCGGGCCTAGTCAACAGGAAGTCGTGGCGCGGGTGCCCTTCTCTTCGGCGCGGAAATACTCCGCCTTGACCTTCGCTGATGGCCAAGCTTGGGTCTTCGGCGCCCCCGAGATCATCGCTGGAGATGATCGGGCCCTGATGGAGCGAACCAATGAACTCGCCGCCGCCGGGGTCCGTACCGTCGTACTGGCGAAGGTCGCCGACCTAGTCGACTGGGGTGAGGTCACGCCGATCGCGCTAGTTGAACTGACCGAGCAGATCCGCGACGACGCCGCCGAAACCATCGCCTACTTCGCCTCCCAAGACGTCGCCGTCAAGGTGATCTCTGGTGATAATCCGATCACCGTCGCCGCCGTCGCCCGCCGCGTCGGCCTGCTCACTGAGGGCGGGGACGGGGGGCACCACGAGGATGTGACAAGGGGCCGGGGGTGTTGTCACGCTTCGTGTGACAACACCCCCGGCCCCTTGTCACATCTATCTTTGTCCACCGTAGTTGACGCCCGCGATCTACCCGACACGGTCGAGGAACTAACCAAGATCGTTGATGGGATCATCGTCTTTGGCCGGGTCACCCCGGAGAAGAAGCAGCTCATCGTCCGCGCCCTCCAAGCCTGCGGGCATACCGTCGCTATGACCGGCGATGGGGTTAACGACATTCTCGCGCTCAAGGATGCCGATGTGGGGGTGGCGATGGGTAATGGCGCTTCGGCGACCAAGGCGGTTGCCCAGATTGTGCTCCTCGACTCCCGCTTCTCCCATATGCCCCAGGTCCTTGCCGAAGGCCGCCGCCTGATCGGCAATGTCGAACGGGTCGCCTCGCTGTTCGTGACCAAAAATGTTATGGCCGCCGCCCTGATCATCTCGACCGCCATCATCGGGGTGGGGTTCCCGTTTATTCCGCGCCAGATGACCCTGCTATCCACCTTGACGATTGGCATTCCCGCTTTCCTATTGGCGCTGGGCCCGAACAAAAGAAAGTACGTTCCCGGCTTCCTCGGTCGGGTCCTCGCCCTATCCGTACCAGCCGGAATCGCCGCCGGTCTAGCGACCTTCATCGCCTTCAGTTTCGGCCTCGGTAGTGATCCCCAGCGCTCCACCCTCGCCCTAGTCGTCCTCTTCGCCGTCAACTTCTGGTTGCTCTTTGTCTTGTCCCGCCCGGTTGCCACCTGGAAACTGCTAACGATCGCCGGGGTGGTCGGGCTCGCCGTCCTTGCCTTCACCTTGCGGGTGACTAGGGATTTCTTGCAGTTGGACCTGCCGACCGGGCAATGGCCGCTGGCGATCGGGCTCGGGATTGCCGGGGCGACCTGTGTCGAGCTAGCCCATCGTCTCCGCCGCGCCCGCTCCTGGTCCAACCCGTTCCGTAGGCGCGTCGATGTTCATCGCGCTGAGCCCTGATCCACCGATTGCTCGCGTTGCCAACGCCGCCAGCGCGCCTCTCTGAGGCCGCTTAGCAGCGATGAATCGATGGATCAGGGCTGAGCCGAGCCCGGAAGTGGACGACCTCAAGCGGGCTTAGCGCCGCGCCGTGGCCAGGAATGATGACGGTGTCGGGCTTTAGCATGAAACATAGTGAGTCGAGGGTCCGCGCCCAGCCCGCCAGCGAAGAGGTCTCGTCGAACTGCGGCACCTCTCCCTCTACGAGATCGCCGACGATGATCGTGGAGCGCTGGGGGATGGCGATGATCAGGTCGGAGCGCGTGTGAGCGGGCCCAAAGTGAGCGATCTCCACCACCAAGTCACCGAGATCCCGAACCCCGATCGAAGCCAGGTTGGTCTTCGGCAGGCCGGGTGGCGCTACCCCCTGCTTGGCTGACCAGGCCCGGTTCTCGGCGCAAGCCAAATCCTGGGCAAGGTTCTCATGACCAATAGTGTCCAGATCAGCGAACGCCTCCAGCCCGTACGCATGGTCCCAATGCCCATGGGTTAGAACGACGACTTCGAGCGGAATGTCAGTGATCGAACGTACGGCCTGACGGATCGCCGCCCCCTGGGCCGGTGACGCCCCGGTATCCACCAACAGCGCCCGGCGGGCCCCAACCACCAAAGTGGTCGTTACCTGCTCCACCTCCAGAACCGCCGTAAACACACCCGGTCGAACTTCAACAAACTCCATCCCCTCAGGTTACCGGCTCCGGATCGATCGGTGCCCTTGGTTCACGACCCTGGCGCGCTCCCCAAAAATGGGAATTAGATGGTAAGATAATCCCATGGAGACAACGATTGATTCTGGGGGACGGCTACTTCTCCCCAAGGTGCTGCGAGACAGGATGGGGTTGATTCCCGGTTCGAAGGTAGACGTCTTTGCATCTGGGGATCATATCCAGATCACGCCCGGTGGTCGGACCGCTCGATTGGAGCGGGCGGAGTCTGGTCGTCTGGTGGCCTGTTCAGACACGGTGGTGACCGATGAGATGATGTTCGCGCTTATCGATTCGGGGCGGCGGTGAACGGCGAGCCGAGATATTTGCTCGACACGAGCGTGGCGGTGCCGTTGTTGATGGTGTCGCATGAGGCCCACGCAATGGTCGATGCCTGGGCGACTGGGCGCGAGCTTGGGCTCGCTGGACATGCCTTGGCAGAGACCTACTCGGTATTGACCCGATTCCCCGGGGAGGCCCGAATCAGTCCTGCCGATGCCGTCAAGCTGATTGATGACAACTTTCCGCTGTCTGGGATGCTCTCGCCTGCCCTTGCCAGCCAAACTCACCGCGAACTGGAACACTGCGGGGTATCTGGTGGGGCAACCTACGATGGACTAGTCGCTTTAGCAGCGCGCGAGCACGAGGCGGTGCTTGTCACCCGTGATGCCCGTGCCCAAGTGACCTACCACGCCGTGGGCGCGCAAGTGATCGTCCTCACTCATCTTTTTTGATCACTTTCCGCTCGCGAGGGGTAGGCGGGTAGGCGGCTAGGCAATAGGCTGCTCGGGGACTGCGTCCCCTCAACCGTTTCCTTGGCTTCGGTGGAACTGAGCGAGCTCAGTTCCACTCTCAGCCCGCGTCACGGTAAACTAGCACTCGGAGTCGACGAGTGCTAGGAGGTGAAATGCTTGACGACCGGAAGCTGGCGGTGTTGCGGGCGATTATCACTGACTATGTCCGATCTAGGGAGCCGGTGGGGTCGCGGGCGATCGTGGATCGCTACCACCTTGATGTTTCACCGGCGACGGTGCGTAATGATATGGCGGTCCTTGAGGAGGAGGGTTACATCATGCAACCCCATACCTCTGCCGGGCGGATCCCCACTGACAAGGGGTATCGCTTCTTCGTGGACCGGCTCGTCACCGTACAACCCTTAACTAACGCTGAGCGGAAAGCGATCACCGTCTTCCTATCGGGAGCGGTCGACATTGACGATATTGTCACTCGGACCGTCCGTCTGCTCGCCCAAGTGACCTCGCAGGTAGCGATAATGCAATACCCGATCTTGGGCGCAGCGGTCGTACGACGGGTGGACATCGTCCCGCTCCACGACTCACGCGGACTGCTGATCGTCGTCAACTCGCTAGGAAAGGTCGCCCAACGCCCAGTCAACCTTGGCGCCGCCAGCGAAGAGACCCTCGCGCTCTTGCGCGATCGGCTCAACGAAGCCGTGACCGGGTTGGGCCCAGCTAGCGCCGCTGCCCGCCTCGCCGACCTGCCCACCAACCTCCCCCCGGAGTTACGGGGGCTCGGGGCGGCGATAGCCGCTGGCGTTCTGGAGATCCTGGCTAGCGACCAGCCGACCAGAGTCGTCGTCGCGGGCATCAACAATCTCGGACAGTTCTCCGACGAGTTTGAAACCTCGCTGCGACCAGTCCTCGACACCCTCGAAGAGCAAGTCGTCTTGCTGAAACTACTCGGCGAGGCTTCGACCGACGTGATGGTTCGGATTGGCCAGGAGAACGAACACGCCAATCTGTCGACCGCTTCGGTGGTGGCTAGTGCTTACGGCGTGGATGATACCTGGGCCGGGTTGGGAGTCGTCGGCCCGACTAGAATGGACTACCCTAGAGCGATGGCGTCCGTACGTGCGGTCGCCCGATATGTGAGCCGAGTCTTGGCTGAAGGATGAGATGGGAACCGATTACTATTCTGTGCTTGGCGTGCCGCGAGATGCCTCTGAGGAGGAGATCAAGAAGGCCTACCGCAGTCTTGCCATGCAACACCACCCCGATGTGGCGACCGAACCGGATGCCGCCGAGAAGTTCAAGACGATCGGCGAGGCCTACGAGGTCCTAGCCGATCCCCAGAAACGCAGTCTCTATGATCGCGGTGGCGACCCCTTCGGCGGCGCTGGCTTCTCCGGTTTTAGTAACTTCTCTTCCGGGATTGACTTCTCGTCGATCGTCGACGCGATGTTCGGCGGCGGGATGAGCTCGCGCGGCCCGCGTTCCCGGGTCGCCCGGGGACAGGATCGCTTGGAGCGACTATCGTTATCCCTAGTCGAAGCGGCTTTCGGTGTGACCCGCGATCTTAAGATCGAGTCCCTCGTCCTTTGCGCGACCTGTACGGGCGGTGGCTCGGCGAGCGGCGCCGAACCTGTTAACTGCCCGGCCTGCCAAGGTCGGGGCGAGATGCGCCAAGTCCACCGGACCCTGCTCGGGGATATCGCCTCGGCGGCCCCCTGCTCGAACTGTCGCGGTTATGGCACGGTCATCGAGCGCCCCTGCCCCGATTGTTACGGCGAAGGGCGCTTGCGCAGCAAGCGGTCAGTCGCCGTGAAGATCCCCGCCGGGGTCAGTAAGGGCAATCGCATCCGCCTCGAGTCGCAAGGTGATGTCGGTTCCGGGGGTGGTCCGGCCGGTGACCTCTATGTCGAACTGGCCGTCGCCTCGCACCCGGTTTTCAACCGCCGCGAAGATAACCTGGAGACCACCCTTGAGGTGCCGATGACGGCCGCTGCCCTTGGCGCGGAGGTTGACCTGGCGACGATTGACGCCGAGCAGGAGACGGTTGACGCCGCCGATGCCGCCGTGACGATCACGATCAACGCTGGCACGCAAACTGGCGGTCGGGTGATCGTCAAAGGTAAAGGGGTGCCCAAGCTTCGTGGACGCGGACGGGGTGACCTGGTGGTCA
>JAIRKB010000201.1 GCA_031260385.1 Propionibacteriaceae bacterium
TTCACCAGAGTTCGCCATCACGTCCAACTCGGGAATCAGCACGGCGTTATCGATCACGTAGGCCCCGACATTGACCTCCTGGCCATCGTCGATCCCCGCCAAATCGCTCGCCTCGCAGATCTCGGTGATCCGACCCTGGGCGTCGCGCAAGATCCGACCATAGTCCCCCGGATCGGGGACATGAGCGGTTAACAAGGAGAACTGGGCCGCTCTGAGAGCGTGTTTCCAGAGCAAGCCGCGCAGCGAGGAGGCCCGCAATAACGGCGTGTCACCATAGGCAACCAAGACGTCACCAACGAAACCCTCTAGTTGGAAACGGGCACACCTTACGGCATCGCCGGTCCCGGCTTGGACGGTTTGGACGACATAATTCCATGACTCCCCTAGCAGTTGGCGCACACTATCGTCATGCTGATCAACCACGATAATGACATCCGCTTTGGCGACAACCGCTGTCACATTGGCCAAAACCTGCTCAATGACAGTCGAGTTCGCTAGCTCGCGCAAGAGCAGTTCGCGGGTCGCTTGGCCCGCACCCGCCGCGAGCACCACCGCTTTACATGGCCGTCTCATTCGCAATTCCCTTGGGGGTCGAGTTTGTAACCTTCGGTCCAGCCTTGACCGATCAGGGCCGCTCCGATCGCTGGCGCTTTGATATCAACCTCCAAAGTCATCAAGCGCTCGGCGATACTGTCGTACGGGGGGAAGGTCGCCACCTCACCAAACTGGTGCAACTGGGCTTTGACAGCGGGCAACAGCCAGGGGGCCGCCAGGACGACTCCCCCACCTAAGACAATGTGATCGGAGGCATAGCCCATCGCCACCATCGTAGCGACGCGCGCCAACACCGAGGTGGCTTGGGCAGCGGCGGCCCGGCCGGCCGGGGTCGGATCAACGTCGAGTTTCGTCCAATCCAGTTCGAGCAGGTTCATGCGCGCTGCCAGGTAGGCCCCGCCGATGATCGTCTCGATACAACCGCGCTGGCCGCAGCGACAGGGGTGGCCGTCGGTCTCGAAAACAATGTGGCCGATCTCACCGGCCGCATTATCCCAACCCCGGATCAACCGGCCAGCCAAGGTGGCGGCAGCCACCCCCGTACCAAGGTTTATATAGGTCACTGACAAGGAGTTTAGGAGCATGCCAGCGGCGACCACCGTCACCTTCACATCGTTATCCATGTGGATGGGGACGGAGAACTCGCCGGCGATGAGCTTGCGCAAGGGCATCTGCTCGATCTGGAGGTTCACGGCGCTGGTGATCACCCCGGTCTCGCGGTTGACCACCCCGGGGATGCCGATGCCAACGGCATCAAAATCCCGCAACCCGATCCCGGCGCGTTCGGCGACCTTTTCGGCGACTTCCATCAGGACTGTACGGACACCCTCGGGCCCACGAATGGTGAACTGACCGTGTTCGGCAACGATCTGGTTATGTTCATCGAGGGCCACACCGTGGGCTTTCGTGGCACCGATGTCAATTCCTAGGCTGAGCATTTACGCTCCCTTCTGGGCGGGGGGTCGCCCGGTTATCCTTTGACCGCTCCGGCGACTAACCCGGAGGTGAGGCGACCTTGGACGATCAAGAAGAAGATGATGACCGGAATGGCCACCAGGGTTGAGGAGGCCATCACCTGGCCCCAATCAGTTTCGCGAGTTTGACTGGCTTGGATGAAGGTACGCAGCCAGAGTGGCAGGGTCCGCATATCCTCCCGGGGCAAGATCACTAGGGCAATCGTGAACTCATTCCAGGCTTGGAGGAAGGCGTAAACCCCGGAGGCGACTAGCCCGGGGGCGAGCAGCGGCAAGGTGATCCGGAAGAAGGCGCCAGTCGAAGTGCAACCGTCGACCTGGGCGGACTCCTCTAGTTCGGCCGGCACCCCGGCGACGAACCCACGCAACATCCAGATCGTAAACGGGATGACGGCAGCGATATAGAGCACCGAGATGCCGATGACGGTGTTTAGCAGCCCAGTCGTACTCATCATCTTGTATTGGGCGATAAACAAACCCTCCGCCGGCAACATCTGAATAAACAGGATCGCCAAGATAAACGACTTCCGCCCCTTGAACTTGAAGCGCGAGATCGCCACCGCCGCCAGAAAGGCGAAAAGCATCGCAAAGAAGACCGCGATCAAGGTGACCTGTAGTGAGATCGTCAGAGCCCGGAAGAAGGAGCCCGAAGAAAGCACCTCCCGGAAGTTATCCAGCGAGCCCCCCCAGGGGAAGAACCGCGGCCTCGTCGAAGTCAACACCACATTCGGCAACAGCGACGACGACAACATCCAGTAAACCGGGAAGACCCAAATCACCGCCAGCAAGATCCCAATCAGCGATAGCACGGTTCGGACCGGCCGCAACCGCCACCGCCGCCGACTCTTGGGGACGGTCCTGGTGTCCCTCTCGGGGACGGTCCTGGTGTCTGCCCTAGTCAACACGGCGTTTCGCGTTGAGAGAGAAAAACTTGAGTTGGTCATGAGTCCTCCTTGACAATTTGCAGGACGTAGCCGATCGAGAAAGCGATCGTGACCAATAAGATGAAGATCGATAAGGCTGAGGCCATCGAAAAGTCCCCGGAGCCAACGCCGAGTCGGTAAACGTAGGTGCCGAGTAGGTCGGAGTCGAGCGGCATTTGGACATCCTGGAGCATCCGAATCTGGGTGAAGACCCGCAGATCCCAGATGATCTGGAGTAGGCCGACGATCATCAACACCGGCTTGATCATCGGCAGGATGATGGCGGTGAACCGGCGTACGGCGCCCGCGCCATCGAGGTTCGCTGCTTCCATCACCTCGCCGGAGACCTGGGTCAGGCCGGCGAAGACCGAGAAGGCTACGAAAGGTACGGACATCCAGACGACGATGATCGTTGCCACTAGGTAGAGACCAAGGTTGGTGCCCAACCAGTTATGGTTGACAAAATCGAAACCCAGACCGTTGAGTAGATAGTTGATCACCCCCCGGCGCCAGTCGAAGAGCCAGATCCAGATTGTGACAGCGGCGACGACCGGCGTCGCCCAGGCCAGGAGCAAGGCGATCTGCATCACCAAGCGAATGGTCTTGCCGACGGCGTTCATTAGTTGGGCGAGGCCGACCCCGATCAGCATCGTTAAGATGGCGTTGACTAGGCAGAAGACGAGAGAGCGAATGACCACTCCCCAGGTTGTGGGGTTGGTAAACGCGGCGATGTAATTGGCGAGGCCGACAAATTCCGGTGGGGCGCCGAACTGTTGAGCGAGCCCGAACTTCATGGTTGAAGCCCAGAGCTGCCAGATCAGCGGATAACCCATCGCAATCAGGAGCATTACCACGGCGGGAACGAGCAGGAGGTACGGGGTTTTCTTAAACCGTCGTGTCACCTGGCGCGCCTGTGGGGGGAACATGGCGTACCTTCTTTGATCTTTGCGCTGGGGCCTGCAGCCGTTTGGCCGACTGCAGGCCCCCGCAATTGCTAGGAATTAACAGCTATCACTGATTTAACATCGGCGTGATGATAGCATCATACTCTGCGGCGAGGGCAGTGATGTCGCCACCCTTCGACACCTTCTCAAAGAATTCCTCCAACTTGTTGGAGTTCTCAACGGTCGCCCAACCGGGGGCCGCGGGGGTTAGCTTCGAGTTGGAGGCCGAGTCAATCAGAGCCTTAGCGAAAATGTCATCGCCAAGGGACTTCATGTAGTCGCGATTAGCCGGGCCGAGACCATTCTGGCCGAGCATCGTTTGATACTCCGAACCGTACATAATCTCGAGCAGCTGGCGGGAGGCCGCCTGGTGCTTGGACTTGGCTGAGATGCCAATATTCGAGCCACCAGCGAAGACCGGTGCCGGCTTGCCATCGTTGCCGGGGAGCGGGAAGACCCCGAAGGTCTCGTCATTCCACTGGCGTACTTCCTTGCCCTGATCATTACGGACCAGGTCACCGATCGACCAGTGAGCCCAACCCGGGGCCATGATCGAACCAGCGGCTAACGAAGTCGTCCCAACCTGGGCGCCGTCTTCCATGATCGCATCGGAATCATTGATGTAGAGCCACGGGGTTTCATCGCGAGCCGTCGAAGGAGCCTTCGAGGCCTTCTGCTGGAGTTGCTGCCACTGGGTCAAACCCTTGATCGTATTGGGATCGGACAAGGTTGATTTCCATTGGCCACCGTCCTTCTTCGCCAGATCGCCACCATTCGCGAAGATCCAGGAGATGGCATTACGCCAGTCTTGACCACCCATGAACAACCCCGAGAAATCGGTGAGGTTATTGGGGTTGGTCTCGGTTAGCTTGATAACGGCTTCGTTGAACTGGGTGAGGGTTTTCGGGGGTTCGGTAATCCCGGCCGCCGCCCAAACATCCTTGCGATAGAAGACATAGCGGGAACCGAAGTAATAAGGCAAGGTGTAATTCTTGCCATCAACCTTGCCCACCTCAACAAAGGACTGCAGCAGCTTGTCCCCGCCAAGCTTGTCGTACATATCGGAAATGTCAGCGAAGGCGCCAACATTGGTGAAGGTTGGAGATTGGGTGTTACCGATCTCGGTAACATCCGGGGTGTTGGCAGCATCTGGCAGCATCGTTGTCAGCTTGGTGACGATATCACGCCAGGTCTGCTCTTCGATCGTCAGCTTGCCACCGTTGACACTGGCGTACTGGTGAATAAGGTAATCGCGCAGCGCTTGGGGGGTGTCGCCACCGATTAGCCATAAGGTGATGTCCTCACCCTTGCCTTCGGTGACGGGTGGTTGCGTGCCGCAACCACTCAGTGCGAGCGCAGCTGCTAGCCCGAGGGCTATCGCAACTAGCTTTCCTTTCATCGTTATTCCTTTCGTCGATTTCGGGAGGATTGTGGAGGGTCAAGAGACCCCGAGGGTAGTTCTCAGGACGAGTGAAACGGCACCGAGGAGGACCGCTTCGTCGCCGAGGGAGGAGGTTTTTAGGGTAATGTCCCGTCGAAAATCGGTGTGCGTGCGCTCGGTAATGAGCTGGCTGCAAGCGTCGAGGAAGGACTCGTCGATGAGACCTTCCGGGGCACCGATGATGATCTCGGGGATATCGAGGACGCCGACGATCGGGCTGAGGGCGATGCCGAGCCTTCGTCCGGCTTCTTGGAGTATGGCCGTACGATCGGCACTGTCGGCGTCGAGGCGGGCCCGCAAGACCGGTTCGGCGATCCAGGTTTCTAGACAACCGTGCTTACCGCAGGTGCACAAGCTGCCTTGGTGTTCGATAACCACGTGGGCGATCTCACCGGCGGCGGCCGTAGCGCCGAGGACCAAGGAACCGGCGAGCATCAGGCCGGCCCCGACCCCGCGGGCGATCTGGATGCGGATGACGTCCGGTCCGGCTTGGCCGAAAGCCCGTTCACCGAGCACGGCGACATTGGCGTCGTTTTGGACGACGGTTGGTAGGTGGAATCGATGGGCAATGATGGTTTGGAGTTTGACGTCAGCCCAGTTGAACCGGGGGGCGGCGATGACCGTACCTTCGGCATCGACGATTCCGGGCGAACCGACCCCGATCCCGAGGATCGGTTGGGTGGCGCGAGCGATGCAGCGGCCGATAAGGTCGAGGATCGCTTCGAGGGCTTTGTCACCTAGTTCGCCATCCAAACTGACCACCTCTTCAGCGCGAGACTCGCCGCGTAAGGAGAGCACGCCACCGCGGAAACGATCCGGGTGAGCGAGGTCCAATGCGATGATATCTGAGGTATCGTCCCGCACAGCGAGAGTCACTGCTGGTTTGCCAGTCCGGATGGTTGTTGATAGCCCGGTCTCTAGAATCAGGCCGTCTTCGATGAGCTCAGTGACTAAATCGGAGATAGTTACCTTGGTTAGGCCGGTCTTGCGCGCAAGATCTGCCCTTGTCAACTGGGGTTCATCGTAAAGTGACTGGAGCAACAAGGACAGGTTCGATCGCCGTCCATCATGGGGGCGGAGCGACTGGGTTCCCGGCGTACCGTGGAAAAACCCGAACTGCGGTGTGTTAGCCACGATAGTTAGTAAAGCTTCCGTACCATTGTTCCGTCAAGTACTTTTCCCAAAACTTTCCCGAATTGTAACCAAACCGTGATCATCTAGGAGCGGGGCTCGCCTTGGGGCAGTCAATAGGTTAAGGTGAAACTGCGTCGATAGCGCCCTTGGGTTGGGGTAGTAGCCTTAGTAACCTTAAGTGTCGGGTTTCCCCCCTCGCCCAGTTAAGACGGAAGGAACGAAATGGACGTCATTATTTGCCCCGATGAATCACAGGTTGGAATTGTTAGCGCCGCGAAGATCGCCAAGTTGGCGGCTGAAGTCGGGCCTAAGGTGGTGTTTGGGGTTGCCACCGGGTCATCACCGCTCGCCACCTATGCCGAATTAGCGCGCCGGGTGGCCACCGGAAAACTCGATGTCTCTCAGGCGCAGGCCTTTGCCCTCGATGAATATGTTGGTCTACCCCACGATCATCCCTTGTCCTATACCGACACCATTCGGCGCACGGTCACCGAACCGCTTGGTCTTGATCCGGATCGGGTTCACGTTCCCGACGGCCGTCTGGAAGGGCTGGCTGACGCTGGGGAACGTTACGAAGCGGCGATCAAAGCCGCTGGTGGGGTCGATATTCAGATCCTCGGCATTGGCTCGAATGGCCATGTGGGCTTTAACGAGCCCTCGAGTTCTTTGCACTCGCGGACGCGGATGAAGACCCTCACCCAGCAGACCCGCGAGGATAATGCGCGGTTCTTTGAGTCTTTGGCGGAGGTGCCGCGCCACTGTGTCACCCAAGGATTGGGTACGATCCTGGACGCTCGGCATGTGGTCTTGGTCGCCAATGGCGTTGGCAAGGCGGCAGCGATTGCAGCGATCGTCGAAGGTCCGGTGACCGCGATGTGGCCGGGCTCGGTTCTGCAATTACACGAGCATGCCACGATTGTGGTTGATGAGGCGGCGGCAAGTTTGCTGACCCTAGCTGACTACTACCGACAGGCTTACGAATCCCTGCCGGCTTGGCAGCGTTTGGACCTGTGATGTTAATCCGGGCGCGCCAACTCCTGGTTGAGGATGGGCTGGTTGACGATGGGTGGGTGCTTGTTGTCGGCGAAAGCATTGTTGACTGGGGGGTTGGGGCGCCTGGTGATCGGGTTGATGTTGAGGCTGGGGTGCCTGGTGACTCGGTTGACGGGATTTTTGCGGTTGACGGGATTTATCCGGCTGACGGGATTTTTTCGGCTGACGGGATCGTTAGCCCGGGGTTTGTCGATGTTCACTGCCATGGCGGGGGCGGGGCGAACTTCGGGGCTGATGCCGATGAGGTCGAGACGGTTTTAGCGACCCATCTCGCGCATGGTACGACGACGATGGTGGCCTCGACGGTGACGGGGACGATCGACGACCTATGTGCCCAGGTGGCGGTCTTGGGGGGGTTTGTCGCTGACGGTCGACTGGCGGGGATCCATCTGGAGGGGCCCTGGTTGGCGCCGAGCTATAAGGGGGCCCACGATGAGAGCCTGTTAGTCGCGCCCCAGATTGCTGACATCGCCCGGCTGGTTGCGGCCAGTGGTGGGGCGATTCGGATGGTGACGATTGCCCCCGAACTGCCGGGGGCCCTAGCAGCGATCGAATATTTGAAGGGTCTGGGGGTGGTGTCGGCAATCGGGCACACCGGGGCCGATCTGGCCCTGACTAGGAGCGCGATTGCGGCGGGGG
>JAIRKB010000209.1 GCA_031260385.1 Propionibacteriaceae bacterium
ATCGGTTTCAACACCGCCGCCGCCCGTGCTGACACCCGCAGAGCGCAGGGTTCGAATAGTGCACACTTCGATTGCCGCGAGTGGGGTTCGAGTGCGTCTCCTTGGTTCTGTTAAGGCACAGAGTGACGGGCTATCCGGCTCATCCTGGCCCTCCGGTGCACCCGATACTCCCTGATCCCACGCCGAAACAAGCTTCTCAACAGTACGTCGTCGGTTCGAGTAGTGACTCCCGGCTTCCACGTTTTTGGGCTCAGGGGCTTGCCCCTGAGCCCAAAAACATTAAGTCCAGCGGACTCGAACCCGGTCGCTACTTCGTCCGCTCCGGGTCAGGCGCGTGAACACAAACACCCCAGTGGGGTGTTTGTCGCGCCTGCGCGAGCACGCCGGTAGGCGCGCGCAGCGGCGAACGGCTTGCCTTTGGCAAGCCGTTTCGAGTCGTTGGCGGTGCTCCACTAACGGTCTTGCGAACGTCAGTGTCAACCATTTCCTTAGCCTCGCGACGATCAATGAGTCGAGACAGGGGGGTCGCTTTTTCGTACGCTATTTTGCTCCGGCGCCTTCGACTTTGTAGAAGTAGGGGATTTCCTTGGCGGTGTAGGTGTCTTCGTGGAGGGTGAGCCGAATCTGGCTGTAGGTCCTCTTGCCGCCGAACTCACCGCCGCCCCAAGTGAAGAAAGTGACGGTGTTGGCTTTGACAACGTAGTTTGCCAGGGGTTTATCGTCTGCCCTGTAGAAGCTGGTTCCGCGACCGCCGATTGAGGCGACTTCCTTGGCAGTGCCATTGTTGAGCGCCACGATAATGTACTGGTGGGAACCGGAACCAGGGTCTGGCCTTCTGTATTCGAAAGCTAGATACTCATACCCGGCGCTCTTTGAGGCAATGCTGTGGATCGAAACCTTAAGGCTGAGGACGTCAACTGGTTGGCTAAAGTATTGGACACTCTTGTTACTCAGATCGCTGAAGACGAGCAGGCCTTGCGAAGTGTAGATTCTGTATTGGTATTCATAAGTAGTCTCGGTGAACTCCAGCGTGTAAGAATTGCAGTTCTCGTCGCGCAGTTCCGTTCTGGTGGACTCATCGTTCCCACTGCCGTCATAACTCGGATTCTTGCCGCAATGACCCGGGTTAGGGGAGCCGCTTGGCCCCGGAAGGTTGTCAACGACGAGATACCCAGCGACCCCACCGATCGGCAGGGTGACACCGGCAATGATGGCGATAATGCCCTTTTTCCCCAACTTCATACCTCCCCCAATCCTTCCTTAAACTGTTCGATTTTTCGCGTCCGCAGACGCCGCCATCCAGGCTAGCAAGGGCATCGAGCCATGGCAAGACTCCGACTTGGCTCAGTTCAGGCGACAATCTCGTTCTGGCCACTCACCCGGTCTTCGCTACAGTCTCCCAGGCCGGTGAGCCTTCCAGTCTGCCCAAGGCTGAGCCGCCCTCACTTGGCTGCGTTCTAGGATTTGAAGGGTTGCCAGAGGGTGGAGATTGGCAGACCGATAATGCGGTCTCCTAGAGCATGGCCTTGGCTGGACATGCCCAACACGATTCCGGCGCGGAAGCGCTTGCCGAGCCGTTTGGCGAGAGCGCGAATTCCGGCCGTCTGATCTGAGCCGTACGTGCTGGAGGCTTTAACCTCAATGAGAACCGCATCACCGTTGTCGTACTCCAAGACGATGTCGACCTCGATGCCGTCGGAGTCGCGGAAATGGTAGAGACTATAGGGTTGCTCTGACCAGCCGGCTTGTTTGTTAAGTTCGCTGGCAACGAAAGCTTCAAGCAGACCGCCCAAGACCGGTTTGTTGACCGCAGTTGGGCCGCTGAGTGGAGTGGGGTCGAGGCGGATGAGCCTCATTGCGAGGGCGGAGTCGGCGACCGAGACTTTGTGACGGCTGACCTCGCGAGCGGTGAGGTTGGCTCCCCAGGGCGGCAGATCGGTGGTTAAGTAGAGGGTCTTTAGCGCGGCCAAGTAAGCGGCGATCGACGCCTTGGGCATCCCAAGACTAGTCGCCAGTCTGGTTTGGATCAGCTCGCCGCCTTGGTTGGCGGCAACCAGGCGCAGCACTGACCCAAGACGGTCGGCTGACAGTCCCCGCGAGACGTCACCCAAGTTCCGAGACAGTATGCGATCAACGTACGAGTCCAGCCACAGGTTGCGCATCCGTGAGCTGAGTGTTTGCGCTTCGGGGTAGCCGCCGGTCGCCAGAGCGGCGATGTAGCGGTCACGAGTCCACTCACTCTTCACCGCCGACGGGTCAAACCCAGCCACTACCTGAGCTGCAAAGTCGTCGGTGTTCCCCCCAATCTCACCCTGGCTGAAGCCGCGCAGATCGATCGTGACCGCTCTACCAGCGAGAGAATCAGGGTTACCGGTCAGCCGTAGAAGATCAGAAGACCCCGTCAAGATGAATCGACCTGGTCGGCGATTAGTATCGACCGATGACTTGATCGCCAAGGTGAGATCCAGATCCCGCTGGATTTCGTCAATGATAACGGTGCCCTCTGGCATCGCCTCAGCGATCGCCCGAGGATCCTCACGGGCAGCCGTTCGCGTTTCGCGATCATCCAGGTTGAAACGGCAATGTGGTGAACTAGAAACCAACGCCCCAGCAAAAGTGCTCTTCCCAACCTGTCTCGCACCCTGGATAACAATCACAGGAAATGTCCGCAATGCCCCGGTAGCTAGCGAGAATAGGTGTCGTGGAACCAGGTCAGCCATAGTACGATCTTACCATCTCTGGTAATGGTGGTCTATACATATTCGGATAGGGCAGTCATACATTTACGGATAGAGAAATCTTTGGTTTTCCCCAAGACAAAGGTGTCAGATCGATGGGGCGGTCCTTCTGTCTGGCGTGATCAAAACGGTAGTCGCAACATCTCTGCGCAACTTGGAAGCGCAACCACTTCCCGTACGACTGCGAGGACGCCTAGCTAGGAGTCGGTGACCACTGCGATCGCGACGTAAAGTGCGCCTGCTATAGACTCGGCGTTTATGGCTCGTGTCGACTGGTTTGGCCTTCCTGGGGAGGTACGTCAGGTTATTGAAGATCGTCTTGGCAGCACGGTCGTGGCGGCGACTTCGCAGGCGACTGGGTTTTCGCCGGGTATTGCTGATCGGGTGAGGCTGGCTGATGGTCGGCGGGTTTTCTTGAAGGTTGTCTTTGAGGCCGTTAATCCGGAT
>JAIRKB010000252.1 GCA_031260385.1 Propionibacteriaceae bacterium
AAACTCCACCCAACAGCCGCCACAATCCCCAGCGACACCAACGTATCCATCGTCGCCGCCCCATGCCGCAAATTCCGCCCCGCCGCCCGATAAAACCCCCAAGCCCCCCAACTAACCACCGGCAGCGCCAACCCCAAACTAACCCACTGCCACCCCGGAAACTGCACCCCCGGAACCATCGCCAAAACAGCCACCGGCAACGCCAAAACCGCACAAACAATCATTCGTAGGCGTAGCCCGCCAGCTTGATCTTCGACCGGCTCCGGATCTGGTTGTCGAACATGAGCCGAAAACCCCGCCGCCTCAATCCGAGCGATGATGTCCCCAGCGCTAACCCCTTCCGGCATGGTCACGTCAGCCTGCTTGGTAGCGAGGTTTACCGAGGCGAACACCCCCGGCAACCCCATGAGCTTCTTCTCCGTACGCGCCACGCAGGCAGCACAGCTCATCCCCTCAATATCAAAGGTCATGCGAGTAGTCACACGATCATTCTCTCACCATCGAGCAACCACGCAGGCGGAGTTGGCAGGGAATCTTGTTAGGCGGAGGATACGAGGAAAAATCGCTCGCGATTTAGGCGCAAAGCGCCGTTTTCGAAGTGAAGTGAGCGCGGTGGTAGGGTCGAAGACCCACCGCGCGCAACGACCTCCGCCTAACAAGATTCCCTGCCAACTCCGCCCCAAAGCTCAAAATATGAGACAATAGATGCTGAGAAAAATCAGAAAATGGAGAAACCATGAAAATCGGTCTTGTCGCCCATGATGATCGGAAGGGCGAAATGATGGAGTGGTGCGCGTTTAACCGCGGCACCCTCTCAACCCACGAATTATGGGCCACCGGCACCACCGGCACCCTATTGGAACACGAAATTGGCCTAAAGGTTAACCGCCTATTATCTGGCCCCAAAGGCGGCGACCAACAGATCGGCGCGATGATCGCGACCGGCAAGTTGGACGTCCTAATCTTTTTCTGGGACCCAGAATCCCCGCAACCCCACGACCCCGACGTCAAAGCGCTCTTACGTTTGTCGACGCTATGGAATGCCCCCACGGCTTGCAACACCGCCACCGCCGACATGATCATTTCCTCGCCGCTCTTCCACAACGACTATCGCCCTCGCAAACCCGATGTCTCCGATCGTAAGGTCAAGGTCAACCGGGACGGCGAGATCGTCATCGACGAGTGACGGGTTATCAGCCGTGGGCCTCGATCAGCTCGATCGGTAAAGCCATGATGTAGTCATCTTGGATGAACCCATTACCAATGTCGAACTCTGCCGCTCGTACGGTCGAAAAACCGAGTTTCTTGTAGGCAGCGATCGTCGAATGGTTCTGCTTGTTGACTTTGAGCTCAATCCGCGACAGTCCCGCCTCCCGGCACCACTGGCTAAGCAAGCCTAGGAACTGGCGCGATAGGCCAAGGCCACGATGAGAGCGGTGGATGTAAATCTTCGACAGGAAGAGCTGTTCGGCTTCGGCGACCCCGGCGCAGTAGGCAATCGGGACGCCAGCCGCCTCTGCCAACCAGTAGCGGTGTCCGCGCTCCGTCAGGTCGGCAGTGATCACCGGGGCGGATTGGAAGCTCTGGAGCATGTAATCAACCTGGGCTTGCCCGGTGATAGGAACATAGTGTTCTGTCCAGATTTCGCGCGCCAAGGCAGCGATGGTGTCAACATCATCGCCGGGGTCCCAGCGATTGATTTCGCGTATCGAAAACTCCATGTTCTCCCTCTCCGATTGTCTGATAGCTAGTTCGTTCGGCTCTCAAGCTTCGTCGCTGATACTCTGTTACCCATGTCTGTCGCGCTCCGTTCAGTTCTTGGCTCTCGTATCCTCGTCGCCGATGGCGCGATGGGTACGATGCTGCAACCTTACGATCTGACGGCGGCCGATTTTGGTGGCTTCGAAGGCTGCAATGAACTGTTAAATCTATCCCGCCCGGAGATTGTATCAGGGGTCCACAAGGCTTACCTAACAGCCGGCGCAGATTTGATCGAAACCAACACTTTTGGGGCTAATCTGACCGCTCTAGGGGAGTACGGGTTGACCGACATGATCGAGGAGTTAGCCGAAGCCGGGGCCCGGTTGGCGCGCCAGGCGGTTGATGAGGTGGCAGGAACCCAGTGGGTGCTGGGCTCGGTCGGCCCCGGCACCAAGCTGCCTAGTCTCGGGCAGATCAGCTTCGCGGCTTTGCGTGATGGTTACCACCGCCAGGTAACCGGTCTGCTTCGCGGGGGAGTCGATGGCCTACTTATCGAAACCTGCCAGGATCTCTTAGCGATTCGGGCGGCAGTGGTCGGCGCCAAGCGTGCGATTCACCAGGCAGGGGTGGATTGCCCAATCCTCGTCTCGGTCACCGTCGAGTTGACCGGTAGCTTGCTGGTGGGGTCGGATCTTAGCGCCGTGGTGGGCAGCCTCGCGCCGTTGGGGATCGATGCCTTAGGGCTGAACTGTGCGACTGGTCCGGCTGATATGGGCCAGTATCTGCGCGCCCTCGCGGCGATCAGCCCCTTGCCGATGTCAGCGATGCCAAACGCTGGACTGCCCGAGCTGAGCGACCAAGGGGCTTGTTATACGCTTGGCCCGGCCGAGTTTGCCGCCCAGATGTCCAAGTTCGCTACCTCTTTCGGTCTGGGTATCGTCGGCGGGTGTTGTGGGACCACGCCGGATCACATCGAGGCGCTCGCGGCCTCGGTCAAAAACCTACCCGCCCCTCCGGCCCGGCTAGGCGAGCCGGCTTCGATTACCTCGCTCTACACGGCGACCCCGTTGAGCCAAGAGACCGCTTACCTGGCGATTGGTGAGCGGACGAATGCTGCCGGGTCGAAAGCCTTTCGGGAGGCGATGTTGGCGGGGGACTGGGAGAAATGTGTCGAGATTGCCCGCGCTCAGGTGGCGGAGGGGGCGCACGTTATTGATCTTTGTGTCGATCAGGTCGGTCGGGATGGACTAGTCGATATGGCGGAGTTGGTGTCGCGGATTAGTCGCGAGGTTGACGTCCCGATCCAACTCGACTCCTCGAATCCCGAGGTCCTGCGGGCTGGTCTGGAGTGTTATCCCGGGCGGGCGATCGTCAACTCGGTCCACTTCGAGTCCGGGGATGGGCCGGACTCCAAGTTCGCCGCCACGATGGCCCAGGTCAGTGAACATGGGTCGGCAGTGGTGGCGCTGTGCATTGATGAGCAAGGCCAGGCTCGTACCCTCGAAGCCAAGGTTGCTCTCGCGCGACGGTTGATCGAGACCTTGACCCGGGACTATGGACTAGACCATTCGGCGATCATCATCGACCCCCTGACTTATCCGATCGGGACTGGGCAGTCTGATACGCGTCGTGATGGCGCCAACACTATCGAAGCGATCCGACAGCTCCACGCCGAATATCCCGCAGTTCACTTCCTGGTCGGGGTGTCGAATGTCTCGTTCGGGCTCAGCCCGGCGGCACGGGTGATCTTGAACTCGCTTTATCTTGATCAGTGTCGCGCTGCGGGGATGGATTGTGCCATCGTCGCGGTCGCCAAGATCCTGCCCTTATCCCAGATCCCCGAAGACTTGGCCGAAGCCGGGCTGAACCTGATCTGGGATCGCTGGCAGGATGGCGACCCCTTGGAGCGTTTTTTGACCTTGTTTGAAGACGAGTTCGAGTCGGCGCCGGTTGAGGAGATCGAGGCTGTCAGCGTCGAGGAACGGTTACGTCGTCACATTATCGAAGGTACGGTTGGCGGCTTGACTGACGACCTGGAGCTCGCCCTGGAGACCGACTCGGCGTTGGTGATCATCAACCAGATCCTGCTGGAGGCGATGCGCGAAGTCGGGGCCCGCTTCGGGCAAGGGCGTCTCCAATTACCTTTCGTGCTGAAATCGGCTGAGGTGATGAAGCAAGCGGTCAACTACCTTGAACCGCATCTGGAGCGAGCGGAGGGTGTCACCAAGGGCACGTTGGTCTTGGCGACTGTCCGGGGGGATGTTCACGATATCGGCAAGAATCTGGTCGAGATTATCTTGAGTAATAACGGTTATCGTGTGGTCAATCTGGGGATCAAGCAGCCAATCGCCGACATCATTACCGCCGCCGAGGCGGCTGGGGCGGATGCCATCGGGATGTCGGGGTTGCTGGTGAAGTCCACCCAGATAATGAAGGAGAACCTTGAGGAGCTCAATGCTCGCCAACTAGCGCAGAAATATCCGATCTTGCTGGGTGGTGCCGCTCTGACTAGGGCTTATGTTGAGCAGGATTTGGCGCAGGTCTATGACGGGGCGGTGCGCTATGCCAAGGATGCTTTTGAGGGCTTAGCCTTGATGGATACCATCATGGAGGCCAAGGCGGCTGGTGAGGCTCCACCGGAGGTCGCCCAGCGTCGGGCGGTGCCAGTCGTACGAACGCCAAAGCCGACCACCCCCAAAGCCGCTCGCCCGCAGCCGGGGGAGGTGGTGGTGCCGACCCCGCCGTTTACGGGGGTGCAATATGCTTCCGTACGTTTGCCCGAGATCGTACCGTGGCTTGATAAGCGAGCTTTGTTTGCTGCCCAGTGGGGTCTGGCGTCGACTCGGGATGGTCCCAGTTACGACGAGATTGTTGCTCAAGAGGGGGAGCCGCGCCTGAAGGCTTGGCTAGAGCGGGCGGCCAGAGAAGAGCTGACCGATTTCCGGGTCGCCTGGGGGTATTGGCCTTGTTACGCCGAGGGTGACGATCTGTTAATTGAGGCGGAGGCGGGGTTGTATCGTCTACCCTTCCCTCGGCAGGCCGATCGCGACCAACTGTGTATCGCTGATTTCTTCCGCAATCGGGCTCAGGTTGAGCGGGATGGGCCCGATGTGATTGGACTGCAATTGGTGACGGTCGGGTCGCGGGCGAGCCGACGAGCGGCGGAGCTCTACCATGAACACTCCTATCGTGACTATTTCGAGTGGCATGGGTTGTCGGTCCAGTTAGCGGAGGCCTTCGCCGAAATGTGGCATGCCCGGGTGCGAGCCGAACTAGGGCTGGAGCCGGGGCAGGGCACCCGCTATTCCTTCGGTTATCCGTCTTGCCCAGACCTTGAACCGCGTCGGACTTTGCTCGCCTTGCTCAAACCCGAGAAAATTGGCGTGATCCTGTCGGCGGAGCTGCAACTCCAGCCCGAGCAATCCACCGAGGCTTTCGTGGTTCACCATCCTAAAGCCCACTATTTCCGCGCGAGGTGACTATGTCTGAATTATCGTCTGGGGAACTGACACCGGCCTGGTCGGGGGTGCGCCGTGGGCCCCTGGTCGCCGGTGAGCGAGTCAGCATCACCGATCCGAAGGGACGGCGTCACTCGGTTCTGCTGCGGGTTGGTGGGCAGTTTCACTCCACGAAAGGCTACATCAACCATGATGATCTGATTGGTGGGCCGACTGGGGTGGTGGTCGCTTCGACTTTGGGGGTGCTCCACATTATTAACCGGCCGGTGTTGGAGGAGTTTACGGTCTCGATGCCGCGTGGTGCGACGGTGATCTATCCCAAGGACGCGTCGTACATCCTGATGTTCACGGATATCTTTCCTGGCGCCCGGGTCCTGGAAGCGGGGGCGGGCTCCGGCGGATTGACCGTGTCGCTATTGCGGGCGGTCGGGCCCGAAGGGAAAGTGTTCTCCTACGAGCGGCGCGAGGATTTCGCCGAGACAGCCCGCAAGAACGTCGAACAGTTCTACGGCGGGCCGCACCCAGCTTGGGAACTGCGGGTCGGTGACCTGGTGGAGAACTATGGCGGGGAGAAGGTCGACCGGGTGGTCTTG
>JAIRKB010000310.1 GCA_031260385.1 Propionibacteriaceae bacterium
CGATGATCGCGCCTGGGATTGCTAGGCGTTTCCTAGTCTTCTTTTTGGTTGTCATTGTGGGTTGTTCTCCTGTGAGGGGTTTTGTTTTCGTTGGCGCTTTCTGGGGTTGTGTCCTTAGGTTGGCTGCCGGGGGTCCTGCAGCGCCCCGGGACGGGCGCGCAGGATGCCTGGTAAACAAGATTCGTCTTGGTCTGGCGGTTCGCAATGACGGGTTCACTTGTCGATGGAGGTGACTCTCCACCAGTGGGGTTCTTCGACGGCGAGGTCGACTTGGACGGTTTGGCCGGTTAGGCGGTCCATTCCGGTTAGGCGCCACATGGGTTGTTGGGGGGAGGTGAGGGGGGTTTCGGCGGTTAAGGACCACCAGGGGGCATAGTCTATCCAGGCTTTGGGGCGCCCGCAGACGAGATAGCGGTGGCCAGACATTTCGAAACTTCGAGGCACACCCGTGTCGGAAGACCAGACGGCAATCAGATCACCAATCATTTCACACCACCTTGATAGATCGAACATACGTACGACGGGAAGAGCAAGCATAGTACATACGTTCGACAAATGCAAGGGTGAATCTTGTTTCAAAGGCGCGTACGGTTCGATCTTCCAGGGCCCAGACCGGTAAACTGCTGCCCTGTGGCGACTGTAGACGATATCCGCAGCCTGTGGGCTGATCTCGATCAGACCTTGGCATCGATCGAGGCGGTTATCGACATCCCCCGAAAACGAGGGGAAATCGCGGTCTTGGAGGACCAGGTCGCCGTCCCAGACCTCTGGTCGGATCCTGAACACGCCCAAACCGTCACCTCGCAACTGTCCCGCCTCCAAGCCGAGGTTGAGCGGGTGACGACTCTGCGCGGGGGGCTTGATGACGCGATGGTGCTCATTGAGCTCGGCGTCGAAGAAGACGATCCTGAGACCTTGGCGGAAGCCAATGCCACGCTAACCGCGATGAAAGACAAGGTTGAAGCCCTGGAAGTCCGTACCCTCCTCAACGGCGAATACGACGACCGCGACGCCCTGGTGACGATCCGTTCCGAAGCCGGCGGCGTTGACGCGGCCGATTTCGCGGAGATGTTGTTACGGATGTACCTCCGCTGGGCCGATCGCCATGGCTATGCCACCGAAATCTATGACATCTCCTACGCCGAGGAAGCCGGCATCAAGTCGGCGACCTTCCAGGTGAGGGCCCCCTTCGCCTATGGCACCCTCTCGGTCGAGCAGGGCACCCACCGCCTCGTACGAATCTCACCGTTCGACAACCAGGGGCGCCGCCAGACCGGGTTCGCCGGCGTCGAGGTCCTGCCGGTCACCCAGGAGGCTGATCACATCGACATCCCCGAGGCTGATATCCGGGTCGACGTCTTCCGCTCTTCGGGCCCCGGGGGCCAGTCGGTCAACACCACCGACTCTGCCGTCAGGATCACCCACCTCCCGACCGGCCTAGTCGTCTCCTGCCAAAACGAGAAGTCGCAACTGCAGAACAAACAAGCCGCTCTCCGCGTCCTCCAATCCCGCCTCCTAGAGCGAGTACGCGCCGAACGGGAAGCCGAGTTGCGCCAGCTCAAGGGTGACGGCGGAAACTCTTGGGGGTCGCAAATGCGCAGTTACGTCCTCCACCCATACCAGATGGTGAAGGATTTGCGGACGGAATACGAGGTGGGCAACCCGATGGCGGTCTTTGATGGTGATCTTGATGGCTTCATCGACGCGGGAATCCGCTGGAAACGCCAACAGGGCAATTAGACTACGAAGTGTCGAATTGAGGAAAACCTGAGAGTTTGATAAGATTTCTCAGGATAGAGAGGTAAGCAGTGATTAAATTTGAGGAAGTCTCTCGGATCTATGAGGGCCAGACCAGAGCGGCGCTGGCCAATATTCAGATCGAGATTGAGAAAGGTGAGTTCGTCTTCCTAGTTGGGGGTTCAGGCTCAGGTAAATCGACCCTCTTAAAACTGGTGCTCAGAGAGTTTCGTCCGACCACCGGGCGGATCTACGTCGCTGGCAAGGATGTCGCTGCCCTCCCAGAACGCAAGATTCCCGCCTTGCGGCGCGAGATCGGCATGGTTAGCCAAGACTTTCGCTTGCTGCCCGGCAAAACGGTGTTCGAGAACGTCGCTTTTGCCTTGCAGGTGATCGGCAAGCCCCGCTCCCTGATCCGCAAGGTCGTGCCCGATACCCTCGAGTTAGTCGGCCTTGGCGACAAGTCTGATCGACGCCCCGACGAACTGTCCGGTGGTGAGCAACAGCGGGTCGCCATCGCGCGGGCCTTTGTCAACCACCCCAAGATCCTCTTGGCCGACGAACCGACCGGGAACCTCGACCCCGATACCTCCGTTGGCATCATGCGTCTTCTAGATCGCATTAACCGTTCCGATACCACGGTCGTGATGGCCACCCATGACTGGGCCATGGTCGACCAGATGCGTAAACGCGTCGTGGAACTGGAAGCCGGACACGTCGTCCGCGACCAGGCCCGCGGCATTTACGGCGCGAGATGAGAGGAAGCCATGCGTCACACATTTTCTGAAACCCTGTCTGGTCTAAGGCGGAATGCTGGCATCACCATGGCGGTCATTGTGACCATGTGGGTGTCTTTGTCGCTCTTTGGCGCCGGTATCATCGCCGCGCAGCAAGTCAACCTTCTGAAAGACGAGTGGTACGACAAGGTCGAAGTCACGGTCTACCTGTGCACGGCGAAGATGTCCGGCACGAACTGTGACCCCGGTCAGGACATCACCGATCAGCAGAGGCGCTTGCTTCGAAACGCGATCGAAAATAACTCCGAGGTCGAGGTGGTCCACTACGAGTCCAAGGAAGAAGCCTTCGTCCAGTTCCAAAAGGTTTTCAAGGACTCTCCGATCCTCGATGCCTTAACCCTCGAAGAAATGCAGGACTCCTTCAGGGTCAAGCTTGTTGATCCGACCCAGCACGACGGTTTATATTCGCAGATCCAAAACATGGCTGGCGTCCAGCGGGTCCAAGATCTCCATGAGATCCTCGACCCGGTTTTCAAGGTCCTCGCCGCTCTTCAGTGGGGTACGATCGGGCTGTCGATTCTGCTGCTCCTAGCGGCCGCGCTCCAGATTAGTACGACTATCCGGATGGCGACCTTTACCCGTGGCCGGGAGATCGGCATCATGCGCCTGGTTGGGGCCTCAAACTTCTACATCATGACCCCATTCCTACTCGAATCCTTGGTCGCCGCCCTAATTGGCGCGGTCTGCGCCTCGGGGACGCTACTATTCGGGGTCTGGTTCCTAATCAAGCGCAACTCCCAAGGCTTCCTAGAGTCCTTCCGTACGGTTGACTGGCCGGAAACCCTGATCGCGGTCGGTGCGGTCTTTGGTGTGGCGATTGTTTTGTCGATCATTCCAACGATCATCTCCGCGCGCCGCTACCTCCGCGTCTAAGCTCAAGGGTTCCTTGAGCCTTTTGGGGCAAACACGCTTTAGATCACTGGTTTCCGTGGCATCACGGTATTTCGTCGCTATCGTAATCATTATCATTCCGGCGACCGCCCCCTCCGCCGAATACGGGGTAATGGCGTTCGCAGAAGGACGGAGGAACCATGATGTCTCATACGGCTTGGACCCCCCGCCTGGCCGCGATTGGCTGTGCGGTGGCGATAGCGCTTGGTGGGTTATTGGTGGCGGCGCAAGCCGAGGATCTAGACACTGAGAAGTCCAAGGCTGATAGTGCCGTAGCTTCTGCCCAAGAGGTGGTCAGCCAATCTGAGGCGGCCCTCAATCTGGCGAAGCAACGGGTTGCCGACGCGCAGAGCAGGGTCGCTGAGGCCCAGACGGCTTTTGAAGCCGCCCAAGCCGTTGCCGACTCCGCCCGTCAGTTAGCGGCCTTGCGGTCGGCAGAACTAGCCGCCGCTCAGCAAGCCCTCGCCTCGGCCAAAGTGGTGGAAGCCGAAGGGCAAGAGAAAGTTGACGTCCAACGCGATGCCGTCGGAGCGTACGCCCGTTCCATCGTCCAAGATAGCTACCCGCTAGTCTCGTTTGCGGCCCTCTTCGACACGAAGTCAACGGCTTCACTATCGGATCGCCTGCAATGGAATGAGACCGTTCTCGCCGCCAATCAGTATGATCTCAACAATCTGCGGAAACTTCAGGTCGCCTTGGTGGCTGCTCGCCTAGAGTCTGAGCGCCTTGAGAAAGCCGCCGCAGAAGCCAAGTTGATCGCTGACGAACAGTTGGCCGTCGCCGAAGCCGCCGAGACCGCCGCTGAAGCGGCGCGCAACTCCCTCCAGATCGCTCTTGATGAGCAGCGGGCCGCTCAAGCCGCTGCGGCCCAGGCTTTGGCGGACGATCAGCAAGCGCTCGCTGAAGCGAAAGCCGAACAGACTGCCGTTAATGATCGGATCGCAGAAGCCGCGCGGGCAGCCGAACGTAAGCGCCAAGAAGAGGCGGCGGCTGCCGCTGCGGCTGGCCAAGCGCCAGCCCCCCAGACCTCCTCTACCGGGCTGATTTGGCCCCACGGCGGCTGGATCACCTCGCCGTATGGCTATCGCGTCCACCCGATCTGGGGGACTTGGCGGTGGCATGATGGCGTCGATATTGGGATTGGCTGTGGGACGCCGATCAAAGCGATGGCCTCCGGGGTTGTCACCGACGCCTACTATCACTTCTCATACGGCAATCGGATCTTTGTCGACCATGGCTGGGTTAATGGACGCTATTTGGTTAGCTCTTATAACCATATGTCCGGGTTTGCGGCTGGTGCCGGGCAGTGGGTCTCCCAAGGCCAAACCATTGGCTATATCGGTTCGACCGGTGATTCGACCGGTTGCCATGATCACCTGATGTTGTGGGTGAACGGCTCCACGGTCAACCCCCTGGATTATCTACCCTAGGTTTACAACCGAGAGGGGGGCGACCCCCTCAACCCCCGCGGCGGGCTTCCCCGCCCATGGTCCGTGATAGTTCGTAATAGTCCGTGGTAGTCTTTTGCGGTTGGGTACGACCGTTAGGAGGCGCGATGGTAAAGGAGACTGGGCGGAAGCTTGTCACCCAAAACAAGAAAGCGCGCCACGACTATCATCTGCACGACACCTTCGAAGCCGGGATTGTCTTGAGCGGTACGGAAGTGAAGTCGCTGCGGGCGGGGCGGGCCTCGCTAGCTGAGGCCTATGTCACGGTCGATAGTGGTGAGGTCTGGTTGCGTAATGCCAATATCGCCGAATATGCCTATGGGACATGGACTAACCACGCCCCAAAGCGGGCCCGCAAGTTGCTGCTCCACCGTAAAGAGATTGCCAAGTTGGCCCGCGAGTCCGATGCCTCCGGGCGGACGATCGTGCCGCTGCAGATTTATTTCCAGGATGGTTATGCTAAGGTCCTGATCGCGGTGGCAACCGGGAAGCGGGAGTGGGACAAGCGGCAGACGATCGCTGAACGGGATGCCAAAATGGAGGCCCAGCGCGCTTTGAGGGCCCGAAATAAGCGCTAGCGCAAAAAAAGGTAACAATAATTCTGGAAACTCTTCCAGTTGCCCCCGCTTCGTCGAGTATCATGATCCATGGGGGCCGAGGTGGGCTCCATGAATTTACGATCAGGACGGGGTCGTGGTGTCAAAGTTTGACTCGTTCCTCACTCTTCAAGGCATCTGTGTGCAACTTGGAACCTTTGTGATGACAAACATAAGCTTTTGGGTGACTCCCGGGGAGATTGTTGGATATCTCGGTCACAATGGCTCTGGGAAAACGACCACCCTGCGGGTGATGTCGAATATGGTGCGGCCGACGGCTGGGACGATCCGGATTGGTGATCTTGACCATCGAGCAGACGAGCGGGCCTTCAAACAGCGGGTCAGTGTCGTCAATGATTACCACAATGCCTACCAGAACCTAACTGTTAAAGAGGTCTTGGCGTTTGCGGCTCATTTCCAACCGGGTTGGGATGAACGCTGGTGTGTCCAAGTCTGTAAGGGGCTGAGACTGCCCCTTGAGGCGAAGATTCGCACCCTGTCGAAAGGGATGCACACCAAGCTAGGGATCGTGATGGGTTTGAGCCCCCGACCGCAGTTCCTGGTTTTGGACGAACCAACCGCTGGGATGGACCAGATGTCGTCGGAGTGGATCTGGGCGGTCATCCGGGCGTGGGTAGATCGCGGTGACCTCGGAGTGCTGGTAGCCTCGCACTCGTTGTCCGAGATCGTTGATCAATGCTCGCGGGTGGTCTTACTAGAGCAGGGTCACATCGCTGACCAGTTCTACCTGGAGGGTTCCGAGGACAAGGTCGCTGATCTGGCGATCGTACTAAAGGAGGCGACCGATGCGTAGGAGTCTGTTGACCTCACTAGAGGATCTGCGGGTCTTGGTGGCGAAGGATCTGCGGTTGTCTCGACTCGCCTTATTGGTGATCATCGTGTTACAGATCGCCGTCTTACTGGTCGGGCCGCCCCTATTTCCGGGGTTGAACGGGTCGGGGGCGCTGATCTACCTGGTGGTAGTGATCGTCGGCGGGGTCGCTGCCGTGCTCTATCGACTGCTGGCAGTGGATAGTGGCACCAGGGGCTTACTCTTCCTCAAGGCCTTACCGATCACGAAAGCGCAAATCTATGGAGCCAAGTGGCTCGTGCTCGGGCTGTTTATCCTCATAGACCTGCCCTTGCTTTACCTGGTTTTCTGGTTGCTTGGCGCTGTGTGAGGTTTGCTTGGACTTAGGCGCGCATCGTGCCTGACTCGAGGAAACGCCCATGCCAGGACAAGGCCTCCGGCAGGATATGCGGGGTATGGAGGCCAGCGCCTGAGGCACTCGCCCGCTCAAAGTAATCATTAAGCGCGTCACGGTAATCCGGGTGGGCGCAGACATCGATGATCTTGCGAGCCCGTTGGCGGGGCGGGAGGCCGCGCAGGTCGGCGAGGCCTTGTTCGGTGACCAAGACGTGGACATCGTGTTCGGTGTGATCAACGTGACTAACCATTGGCACAATCGTTGAGATCGCCCCACCCTTGGCAATTGAAGGGGTGGTGAAGAAGGTGATGTAAGCATTGCGAGCGAAGTCGCCAGCACCCCCGATCCCGTTCTGCATCTTGGTGCCCATGACGTGGGTGGAGTTAACGTTGCCGTAGATATCGGCTTCGATGAGGCCATTCATCGACAGGCAACCGAGGCGGCGGACGACCTCGGGGTGGTTGGTCACCTCGGCGGGGCGCAAGATCACCCGCTCGCGATAGTAGTCGAGGTTGTTGAATAACTCCTGTTGAGCGGTGGCAGAGACCGTGAACGCTGTCGAGGAGGCGAAAGCGAGGGTGCCGGTGCGCAACATCTGCAACATGTAATCCTGGACCAGTTCGGTGTGAGCGGTCAGCCCTTTCCAGCCTGCCGCGTCAATCGCCGCGAGGACGGCATTGGCGATATTGCCGATGCCGGACTGGAGGGGGAGCAGGGTCTTCGGGAGACGACCTTGTTTGACCTCGTGGGCCAGGAACTCGGAGATGAAGTTGCCGATCTTTTGGGAGTCGGCATCGGGGGGGCGGAAGTCGGGGGTTTGCTCGGCGATGTCGGTTTCGACAACGGCAATCACCTTATCTAGTGAGCATTTCAGGTAGGGGACGCCAATCCGTTCCTTGGGATGGGTCAGGGGGATGGGCTCTAGATTGGGCGGTGAGGTTGGGCCGTAGTAAACATCGTGGAAACCCCGAAAACCATCGGGTTGAGCGGAGTTAACCTCGAGGATGATCTTGTCGGCCTGGTCGAGCCAGGTTTTCGAGATGCCGATCGAGCTGGAGGGTAGCAGGGTTCCGTCGGGGTCAATCGCCGCTACCTCAACGATGGCGATATTAAGCGGGCCGAACATGCCAGCGGTGACCTGGGAGGAGACATGGGATAGGTGGGTGTCGGTGAAGCCGATCTTGCCGGCATTGATCTGGTTGCGCATCGCCGCGACTGATTGATAGGGCATGCGCAGCTTGATGCCGTCTACGGCGACCAGAGCGGAATCCAGCTCGGCGGCGGTGGCGACCGAGAGGAGATTGATCTGGAAATCCTCACCCCGATCATGGGCTTGGCCAATCCGTTCGGCTAGCGCGATCGGCACCACCTTGGGGTGTCCTGAGCCCGCGAAACCGCTAACTCCAACCGTGTCTCCCGGCTCAATCATTGCGGCGGCCTGGGCACCAGTGCACAGTTTGGCCGCAAATCCCGGATGGCTTATTCTCGCGTTATTACCCGTCATGATTTCCATTATCGCATTAGTGCTAGCGATAAGGGGTTCAGTCCAGGGATGGGAACAGCCGGGAAGGAGTGGAGATTTCTGCTAGTACGGGCCGCTAGTGGCTCGCGATGTAGGCTTCCTCCATGGTGGCGCCGGCCCAAGCGATCTCGTAGAGCCGACCAGTGCCGATCACCTCGGTGGTGATCTTTAGACGGCCGTCCTTGGGGATGCCTTCCATGTCGAGCAGGGCTTTGACGGTGACCTCGGGCCAGCCATCGTTGAGTTCACTGGGGGCGACGGCAGGGAAATGGATCGTCAGTTCGGCTTGTTCGGAATTAAGCGCCTTAATGTCGACTAACTCGCCTGTCCGACCGTACTCGGTCTCCCAGAGCCCATGACCGAAGTAGGCGACCCCGTTTTCGTAGCTGAAGGCGACCCAGATATTGTCGGTCGCAACCCAGACTCCTGCAAAGCGGTCCCAGAGGAACTTGACGGCGGCCGGATCCGGTAGGGCGGCGATCGCTTGGTCGAGATCCTCGATCGTCGGGGCGGTGGAGTTGCCGGGGGTGGTTTGGGTGATTGGGGTGGTTGGTGGTGGGGTGGGGTCATCCGATTTCTTGCCAAACCACCCGGCCTGCCAGACCACGAGGCCTAGAGCGATCGCGAGGACGACGACTAGTGTCCAAGCGACCCCCATAGCGAACTGATTTTTCATGTCAACTCCTATGTTGATCAGCTAAGCGAGGCCGATGGTCTCGCTTGGTAAGTCTTGCAACGATTATGACACACCGTTAGGAGGCGAAACACTTTGCGGGGCGGGGCTACAGAATCCAAATACCGAAGGTATCGCCCCAATAGGGGACGATCAACCCGTCGGCGGTCGGGAAGGCGAAGGCGGGGCGAGCTGTCGGTCCACTAGAGACGTTGAGCATGGTCGTGGGTCCGGTTAAATCACCGGGCACGCCCACGAATGACAGTTCGTCGATGATTGTTAGCGGCGAGGTCGAGTAGTCAAAGACGGTCACATCGAGCCTGGTGGGGTGGGTGGCGACAATAGCGCAAGCCAGGTCGTAGCCACAGGGGTAGACTCCCGATACCCCGGAGTCGGTGCCGGTGGCGAGGTCGGCTAGGGTCGCGACCACCCCGCCAGAGGCGGCGTCTATCAAGGCGATGCCGGAGCCGCTAGGCACGGCGACAAGGGCTTGGTCGCCGATGGTAAGGATGCCGCAAGTCCAAAGGTTGATCGGACTTTGGGGGCCATAGTAAAGATCGGGATAGGCGATTGACCAGGATTTCTGGCCGGTGTCAAGATTGACCGCCCAAATCGATTCCGTTCCGGATTGGAAGTCGTAGGTCACAAAGATAAAGCTGTCTCTCGTCGTACAACCGAGGCCGCTAAGACCAGTCCGGGAAGGCAGGGTGAGGGACCAGGATGGGCTGGTTGCGGGCTGATCGGGCCAACGGGTAATCACCCCGCCGGTGGCCCTGCCAGACAGATCAAGGGACTGCAAGATGGCACCACCGGCTTCAAAGTAGGTGGCGTCTACGCCAGGATCGAGGGTGATCATTGGTTTGCCGGTGGTAATCGAGACATAGGCATAATCGCGATTGGGCACGACGGCGAGGACGAGCCCGGGAAGTTGGGGTGCGGAATAACACCAATGTCCCTGGGGGATGCCGGTGAGCCGCCAAAGTGGGCTGGTGAGGTCGGTAGCGCGATAGGCCGTCGTGGTCGTGGAAATCTCGGCGCAGATACTGCCGGACCCGTCTAGAGAGGTCGAATCGCTGACGACGACGATTCCCTCCTGATAGGCCATGACAACCTGATTGAAGTTCCGGTGCGAGGGGTGGTTAGGCTGGTTGGGGTCGGGCCAGCCGCGCGGGGTGGGATCTTCGAGGTTGGTTAGTATCGTGCCGGAGGTTAGACCAATGACCATGGTGATGCAGCGAGTGATCGTGGCGTTGTCGGCGAGGGTGAGGGCGATATTTCCTTGGTCAACGAACCATGGTGCGTCGAAAGGATA
>JAIRKB010000313.1 GCA_031260385.1 Propionibacteriaceae bacterium
GTGGTTGTGGGGGTTGGGTTGGGGTGCGGGGTTCGGCGGGGCCGCCGCCGCCGCCGTTACCTAGTCGAGCACGGGTTGGCTTGGGCGGAAGAAGCCGGGGCGACGGAGGTTTTCTTGGAGGTTTCAGTGCAAAATCTCAAAGCTATTCGGTTGTATGAGCGGGTTGGGTTTACCCGAATCGATCAGCGGTTAGATTATTACGGTCCGGGGGATGATGCCCTGGTCATGCGTTGGCAGCCAGCTAGCGGGACAGGGGTGAGTGATGTCTGAACCGTTGATCTTGGGGATTGAGTCCTCTTGTGATGAAACCGGGGTGGGGATCGTGCGCGGCCACCAGTTGCTAGCCAATGAGGTCGCTAGTTCGGTCGATGAGCACGCCCGCTTTGGGGGGGTTGTGCCGGAGATCGCTTCGCGGGCCCACCTGGCGGCGCTCACCCCAACCCTGACCCGGGCGGTGGAGAGCGCTGGGATCGACCTGCGCGACCTAGACGCCATCGCCGTTACCGCTGGCCCCGGCTTAATGGGCGCTCTGGTGGTCGGGGTGTCAGCCGCTAAAGCCCTTGCTCTAGCGCTGAACAAACCGTTATACGGTGTCAACCACCTGATTGGCCATGTCGGAGTGGATCTACTCGAACACGGCGATCTGCCGAAACCGAGTCTTGCCTTGCTGGTCTCCGGTGGTCACACCAATATCTTGCGCATCGGTGATCTCGCCAGCGATATCGAAGACCTTGGCACTACCATCGACGACGCGGCCGGTGAGGCCTACGATAAGGTCGCTCGACTGCTCGGCTTGGGTTACCCCGGGGGCCCGCTGATTGATCGCGCCGCCCAGGACGGTAATGCCAAAGCGATCGCCTTCCCCCGTGGCCTAACCTCCCCGCGCGACCTCGCCCGACACCGCTGGGATTTCTCCTTCTCCGGGCTGAAAACTGCCGTCGCCCGCTGGGTCGAAATGGAACGGCGCGCCGACCGGGAGATCGCCATCCCCGATGTCAGCGCTAGTTTCCAAGAGGCCGTCTGCGATGTCTTAACCGCCAAAGCGCTTGACGCCTGCCAACACTTTGACATCGACACCATCGTCTTGGGCGGGGGAGTCGCCGCCAACTCCCGCTTGCGTGGTCTATTGGCCGAACGCTGCGAAGCAGCCGGGGTCACCTTGCGCCGTCCCAGACCAGGCTTGTGTACGGATAACGGTGCCATGATCGCCGTACTCGGAGCGGAGCTAGTCAAAGCCGGAGTCAAACCCTCCCAGCTCGACCTCTCCGCTGATACCGGAATGCCCCTAACCCAAGTCTCAATCTAGTCGGCAGTCGACAGGGCGGGGACCTCGGCTTGGTCGGCTTCGGCTTTCTCGGCTTTGGCTTGGCGGCGGACCTTGAACCCCTCCCAGATCATCGGGGTGATCGAGATAAAGACGATGATGATGCAGGCTAATTCGAAGTTGTTCTTGATAATGGGGACGCCACCGAGGAAGTAACCGGCGGTGGTGATGAGGATCACCCACAGGAAACCACCAATGGCGGTGTAGCCGATGAAAGACCGGAAGTTCATCTTGGACATGCCCGCAATAAGCGTGACGAAAGTCCTAACAATCGGGACAAAGCGCGCCAAGATCAGGGTTGATGCGCCGTGCTTCTCGAAGAAGGCGTGGGTCTTGTCGATGTACTTCGGGTTGAAAACCTTGCCCCAGAAGCCACTGCGCTCCTTGAACAGCGGTGGGCCAATCAAGCGCCCCACCCAGTAGCCCGTGAAATTGCCCCCGATCGCGGCGATGATCAGAACGACGAAGATGACGATCGCTGTGGAGGCCGTCCCGCCAAAAACGATCGTACCCATCGCCGTGAACATGCCAACCGCGAAGAGCAACGAATCCCCGGGCAGGATCGGGAAGATCGCACATTCGGTGAAGATGATCAGGGCCACCCCCCACAGCGCCCAGTTCCCTAGCGCCGTGATGATGAACTCAGGGCTAAACCATTCCGGTAAGAGCAAAGGGAGAAGGGTGCCAAAAATCACCCTCCAAGGATACCCTAACTGCCGAAGGGTTACCGAGCGGAGGGCGTCCGTGACCCTAGAGGCCAAGGGCCCCAGTCATCGGACGCAACTTAGCCCGGGTTTCTTCCCACTCGTCGGCCGGGATAGAGTCGGCGACGATGCCAGCCCCAGCGTAGATTCGGATGGTACGGTCGTCGACCTGCCCACAACGCAGCGCCAAGGCAACCTCCCCATCCCCCTGGGCGTTGATCCAGCCCACCGGGCCGGCGTAGCGCCCACGGTCGAGGCCTTCGAGCTCGTCGATCAGTTGGGCCGCCTCCGCGCGGGGGGTGCCACAGACTGCCGCCGAGGGGTGGATCGCCGCCGCCAGACTGATGACCGTGCTGGACCCCCCCGTACATCCCTCAACCCCCACCCCGGTAATATCGGTCGCCAAGTGCATAACATTAGGCAACTGCAACACGAACGGCACTTCGGGAACATGTAACGACCGGGTGTGGTCGCGTAGGGCCTCCGCCACCGACGCCACGGCATATTGATGTTCAATCAGATCCTTCGATGACGACGACAACGCCTCCGCCAAACCGGAGTCATCCCCAACCTCGCCGTGGATCGTCCCCGCCAAGACCCGGGAAGTGATCAGCCCCCGGTCCTGACGGACCAGCAGTTCCGGGCTCGCCCCGACCAGGCCCTTAACGCAAAAAGTCCAAGTCTGGGGGTAGTTCTGGGCCAGGGCAGTGATGATCGAACGCAACGGGATCGGCTCACTAGACTCAAAGGTCTCGTCGCGCGCCAAGACAACCTTGTCGAGCTCACCAGCGCGGATCCGGCGAATCGCCTGCTCGACGATTGCCAGCCAATCCTCCCGCGATTGGGTTCGCCGCTGCAGTAGGTGGGGGGTTTTCGCCCGCCCCGACTGGCCGCCAGCGTTGGCAACACCGTGAGGCGGGGTCGGGGTGGCCTCATTCCAGGTCGTCACCCAGGCCCGCCCTTCACGTTGCCCGATAATCACCTCGGGCACCACCATCTCATAGCGCCCGGTGGGGGAGAAAGGAAAGGAGAGGAAAGCGATCGGCCCCGCCATCGGCTCATCAGCTAGCGCCGGATCAATCTCAAGATTTAGTGTCATGACCAAGGCTTGCCACCAGGCATTCGCCTCGGTGGCACAAGTGAAGGTCCGCGTGATTGCGCGCCCACCTGCCACTAAGCCTTGGCCATGACGCACCCAACAGGCCAGATCGGCGTCCGGAAGCCAAGCGAGCAAATCAGCCACCTGCTCGCGGGGCTGACTTCGGACCGTTGACCGAATCGGCAGATCAGTGAACGATTCGGGCGATGCTGTGAGCACGGAGATATAATACATAGATACTAGTCCGGCGTAAACTTGCGGTTAGGGTGAAAATAATAGCTTGGGACGAGCCAGGAGGCAGGTTTCCTGCGCCTGCGTCGGGGTGAAGCGATGAGCCTGGTGAACCTTGCAGGCGGTTGCTCAGCGTTCAGCCCTGTGCCAGCGATGCTGTCTTCAAAGCGATTCCTGGCTCGTCCCAACCACCCCCGCCAAGCACTTGATCGATGCATCCCCTTGTCAGGAGCGGTATGAGTCTTATTGACCAACTAGATGACCCGGTCATCTGGGACCAATTTCGGGCCCACAAAGAAGAAAAATCTCACCTGAGAGCCGACCAGATCGC
>JAIRKB010000031.1 GCA_031260385.1 Propionibacteriaceae bacterium
GGTCGTACTAGATCCGGAACCGGACAAGCCAGCGAAGCCATCCCGCTCGCCATTGTTGAGCCTCGTCTTCTCCTTACTTGACTCCGTGCCGGGAGCAAAATCCCGTCTCGTCCTCGCGATCCTGGTGGCGGCTTGTGCCGCCGGGGCGGCCGTCGCCCTAATGGGTACATCCGGGTGGCTGATCTCCCGAGCCGCCGAACGACCCCCCTTCCTGGAACTGTCGATCGGCGCCGTCGGCGTGCGCTTCTTTGCGATCTCCCGCGCTGTCTTCCGCTACCTAGAACGCCTGGTCGGTCACCAGGTGGCCTTGTCAATGCAATCCGCCTTGCGCTTGAAGACCTACCAGGCCCTCGCTCGTACCACCCTGCTCGGACGCAAACAAGGCGACCTTCTCGTCCGGGTGGTCTCCGATGTCGCGGCCATCGAGGACATTATCGTGAGGATCGTCCAACCCTTCATCTCGGCTTCGCTAGTTGTGGCGATGGTCTGCGCCTTCCTGGCTTCCTTCTCACCAACAGTCTCCCTAGTAGTCCTAATCTCCGCCATCATCGGTGGCCTGATCGTGCCCTGGCTCACTCAGCGGGTCTCCCTAGCGGCCGACCGCCAAGCCGTACCTCTACGTGGCGAACTAGGCGTGGTCACCCACGACCTAGCGCGCAATGCCATCGACCTGGCCGCCTATGGCGCCTTCACTCAGGCCCTCACCAAAGCCAAGATCGTCGATCTAGCCTTGCGCAAGGTCGAGGAACGGGTCGCCTGGGCCAAGGGGATCGGTGCCGGCCTCCAGACCCTGGCTTCCGGCCTCGGTTTCGTCGGGGGCCTATGGATTGGGGCGGTGGCTGTGGCGGCTGGCAACCTCGATCATACGATGTTAGCGGTCTTCGTCTTCATGCCGCTCGCCCTACACGAGGTCTTCTCGACCTTCGCGCAAGCGGCCCAGAACTGGACTCGTGCTAAGGTCGCCTTGACGCGCGTTATGGCGATCCTCGACGCCGAACCAATCGGCCAAGGGGACGTCGTAGTCCGCGATGTCGGCGAGGAGCCGAGCCTATACTGCCAGAATCTGGCGATCGGTTGGCCCGGCCACGAACCAGTGGCCAGCGGGCTCAGCCTGGATCTCGCCGCCGGTCAAGCGATCGGCGTGATGGGCCCCTCAGGGGCCGGTAAGACCACCCTAGCGGCGACGATCATGGGCCTGATTCCGCCGGTCGGTGGCGAGTTGGTCACCACCGGTCGGGTCGGTTACCTCGCCCAGGACGCCCATATCTTCACTACGACGATCGCTGAGAACGTCCGGATTGGCAACAAGGACGCTAGTGACGAAGCCGTACTAACGGCCCTAGCCGAAGCCGGATTGAACATGCCTCTCGATCGCGAGGTCGGCGAAATGGGAGTCGGGTTGTCCGGTGGCGAGGTCCGCCGCCTAGCCCTCGCCCGTCTCTTCGCCGGTGACTATCGCTTGCTCATCCTCGACGAGCCCACCGAACACCTCGACCGAGAAACCGCCGAAACCCTGATGGACGAAGTCTTCGCCGGCGTCGCCCATCGCCCCGTGCTCGTAGTCTCCCACGACGAAACCGTCGCCGCCCGCTGCGACCAAGTCCTCACCATCACCCACGATTAGCCTGGACATATTTGGCGGTAACTAGGTGTTTTTACCCACTTACCGCCAAATATACGATCAGCGAAATGGCTATTTCTAGGTGTTATACATTCGGTAGTGAAATATTCGTGGCGGTAAGTGTATGATTTGACCTAGTTACCGCCAAATATGCGAAGGATTGTCTGTTGAAGATCATTGGTCGGAAAGACGAACTGAGTCAGCTGGATGCGTACCAGCGATCGGGTAAACCAGAGTTCCTTGTGGTCTATGGGCGTCGGCGGGTTGGCAAAACCTTTCTCATTCGTGAGTGGGCCAACAATGAGTTCTTCTTCACCCATACCGGGTTGGCTCAGGGAGGAACTGATCTCCAGCTAGCCGAGTTCAACAAATCACTTCGGAGGGTTCGGGGCGAGGATCATCGGCCAGCCAAGGATTGGTTTGAAGCGTTTGATTGCTTACGGGAGTACATCGAGCAATCTGAACCAGGGCGCAAGGTGTTGTTCATTGACGAACTGCCTTGGATGGATAGTCGAAAGTCCTTCCTACTTCCGGCTTTGGAACACTTTTGGAATGGTTGGGCCTCGAGCCGGGCGGATGTTTTTTTGATCGTGTGCGGTTCGGCAACTTCTTGGGTCGTTAGTAAGTTACTCCAAGACAAGGGCGGTTTCTACGGGAGAGTAACCGGGCGCTTGCTAGTCAAGCCATTTTCGCTGGGAGAGTGTGAGGCGTATTACCGGGAAGCTGGCATTGTCTTCAGCCGGTATCAGATGGTTGAAAGCTACATGATCTTTGGGGGCATTCCCTACTACCTGAGCTTGATGAGGAAAGAACTCGGTTTCTCACAAAATGTTGATCGCCTGTGCTTTAGTGAGGCCGGAGCTTTACGTGATGAGTACGAGTTGCTCTACCGCTCACTTTTCCGTAACCCAGAAGGGCATATGGCGGTTGTAGCGGCATTAGCTACCAGACAGGTTGGGTTAACCCGAGAGGCCTTACTGAAAGGTTCCGGACTGACTGACGGTGGTGGTTTTACAAGGGTGCTTCGAGAACTGGAGTTAAGTGGTTTCATTCGGCGTTATGTCTCCTATGGGAAGAAGACTCGAGACGCGCTTTACCAGTTGATCGATCCGTTCACGCTTTTCCATCTGCGTTTTATCAAAGACTCCGGGCCGGACGAAAGATTCTGGGCGGCCTACACTGATGACGGCGGTCACCGAGCCTGGACGGGCTATGCCTTTGAGCAAGTCGCTCTAGCCCATATCGATCAAATCAAAGCCCGGCTGAAGATCAGTGGTGTGCTGACGCGGCAATACTCCTGGCGGAGTACGAAAGCCAAGCCCGGCGTGCAAATCGATCTAATAATCGACCGGAATGACGGGGTAACGAATCTATGCGAGATGAAGTATTGCCGGGATGAGTATGAGATTGATGGCGCGTATGAAAAGCAACTGCGGCGGCGCCTAGAGGTTTTCCGCCGTGAAACCGGCACCAAAGCCGCCCTACATACCACTCTCGTCACAACCTATGGTTTGGTGCGAAACGGGTATGCCGCTCAGGTTCAGTCAGAGGTGACGATGGAGGATCTGTTCGGGTAACCCGCCTAACGGGAGGCAGTGGGACTAGCCTCGCCACCCACTTAGCGGGAGGCACTGTGACCATCCTCGCCACCCACCAAGCGGGAGGCGACAATCATCTTCGACCCGCCCGGGGTCGGGGTGAGAATTACAGTGGTGGAATTTGGGCCCTTTAGTTGGAGGCGGCGGCGTAACGCAGCGGGGTCGATGTCTAGCCCGCGGACCTTTATCTCCATCACGCCGATCTGGTGATCCTTCGCCCAGGCCCGCAGGGCTTTCTCTGAATAGTCCAAGACCTCGACTACGGCGAAGGCGGTCGCGAAGGGGGTTTCGACTAGTTCGTCGCCACTGAGGTAAGCGATATTGGGAGCCAGGGGGTGGGCCTGAAGCAGCCAGGTCAAGTGACCGATCGCTTGGGCGCGGATGATCGCCGGATCGGGTTCATAGAGGTAGGCGCCGATCGGTCCGAGGGGAGGCAGGGAACCCCCGGCGGTGAGGGTGTGGGGTTGGTCGGCCAAGACGACGGCCTCGCGCTGGCCGGTCGATCGCCCAGACCACAAGCTCGTCTCCACGAGGTCGCCACGCTCGGAGACCCAGGCGACATTGGCCCTAGTCGGCAAGAGGTTACGGGGGAAACCGGGGGCGAGTTTGGCGACCACCCACCCGCGCGAACGCTTGGTCAGAGCGCTAACGAACTCCCAAGAGGGGCTGAGATCGCCGATCTGCCAGGAACGACCGGCCGGGGTCCGCCGGGCGGGGTCGAGGAAGATGGCGGTCTGCTCGTCGATTAGCCAGTCGGTGAGATCGAGGTCTTCGATCGCACTGGTGAGCACAGTCGGCGACTGAGACGGAAACTGGCGGTCTTGGAGCAGGTTGGCTTCAGCGAAGATGGCGACCACCGGGTCGCGTTCGACACCGATCACCGCTAACCCAGCCCGCTGGCAAGCCAAGGCGTCAATCCCGAGCCCACAGCCAGCATCAACCACCCGGGCGATCCGGGCTTGGACAAGGCGTTCCGCTCGCCACAGCGCCACCGCCCAGCGGGTAGCCTGCTCCAAGCCGTCGTGGGTTAAGAAGAGTTTGCTCGCCAAGTCCCCGAGTTTGCTTACCGCTCGCCGCCGCAGATATTCCAGATCGAGTACGGCAGCGGCTTGGTCGGCGGACAAGGTGCGACGTAAGGCCGTACCAGCCGCCAAAGACGAGGGATCATCGAGGGTCCGCGCCCAGAGCAAGGGGGGTTCGGCCTCCGGCGAGACCAACCAACGAGCAAGCGCTACCTCCATAAGTCAACTTTGCCATAGGACGGGATTATTCGGCCAACCCACTGCCGTACTATGTACTCATGACTATGTGGTTTGAGGACTTCCACGTCGGGGATCACTTGGAATCTGGGGATGAGATTGAGATCACCGCGGAGGGGATCATTGCCTTCGCGCGCGCCTACGACCCTCAACCAGCCCATCTTGGCGAACCGGGGGCCGCCGTCCACCTGTCAGCCTTGGCCGCCTCGGGGTGGCATACGGCGGCGATCACCATGCGCCTGCTCACCCAGTTGGGGGTGGTTGGCCCGGTCGGCCTGGAGGTTAACCTGACCTGGCCGACCCCCGCGCGGCCTGGCGACCGCCTCCGCGTCGAGGTTGTCGTCACCTCCAAACGCGAGTCCAACTCCAAACCCGATCGCGGGATTGTGGAGCTTCGCTACGACACGGTCAACCAGTTTGGGGAGGTACGGCAGCGGACCCGGGCGATGATCATGGCTTGGCGCCGCCGCTCGACGGCTAGTTGGCCAGGGGCGCGTACGGCACTTTAGTGTCGCGTTTGGGAACCGGAGGCCTGGCAAGGGCGCTAGGCTTGATCCCATGCTCGGATACTTTGGCCCACAAGGCACCTTCACCCATCAGGCTCTCCTTTCGCTCCAGATCGACGAAGAGGAGCGTCCCTTCCCGTCGGTGGGCGCGACCCTAGAGGCTGTGCGCAGCGGGATCGTCCGGGCCGGACTCGTACCAATCGAAAACTCGGTCGAAGGTGGGGTGTCGGCGACGATCGATAACCTGGCCGAAGGCGAGCCCTTGCAGATCATGGCTGAGGTTCTGTTGCCGGTCAGTTTCGGGATGTACGCTCGTCCGGGCACGACCCTAGCGGACATCCGCAAGATCATCACCCATCCCCATGCCGCCGCCCAGGTGCGCGGTTGGGTGGCGGAGAACCTGCCAGAAGCGGCGATGACCGAGCAAGGGTCCACCGCCGCTGCGGCCGCCGAAGTCTCCCACCCCGAGTCGCCTTATGACGCCGCGATCTGCGCTCAGGTGGCGGGGGAGCTCTATGGCTTGGTGCCCCTGGCGATCGATATCGCCGACAATGCCGACGCGGTGACCCGCTTTATCCTGGTCTCTCGGCCTTTCCCCCCGAGCGCCCCGACTGGGCATGACAAGACCTCGGTGGTGGTCCACCACCACGCTGACCACTCTGGCACCCTGATGGAGACCTTGCAGCAGTTCGCTCTGCGCGGGGTCAACCTCTGCCGGATAGAGTCACGGCCCGAGAAAGACAAGATGGGGAATTATTACTTCTCGATCGATGCCCTCGGCCATATCCACGAGCGACGGATCCGCGAAGCCCTCACCAGCCTCCATCGGACCTGCCGGGAGGTGACCTTCTTAGGCTCCTATCCCCGGGCCGACAAGGTGGTCCAGCCCGCCGAAGCGGGGACAACTGACACAGACTTCGAGCGGGCGGATCGCTGGCTGGAAACAATTCTCTACTAGGGCTGGTGCACTAGGCTGGGGCTAAGCAAAGGGGCAAGATATGGACGAGATCATCCTTGGTGAGCGCTACGTTCTCGAGGGGCCGATCGGGCGCGGTGGCATGAGTGATGTTTGTCGAGCCCGAGACACCCGCCTGGAACGCGATGTGGCGATCAAACGCCTGAGTCCCCGCCTGGCTGATGACCCCGCTTTCCGCAAGCGTTTTGCCCGGGAAGCCCGCGCTGTCGCGGGGTTGAGTCATCCCAATATCGTGGCGGTGTACGACACGGGCGAATATCCCGATGAGACGACCAGCGCGATGATCCCGTACATTGTCATGGAACTGGTGGTCGGCGAAACTCTGCGGGAGCGTCTGAACAAGGTCGGCAAATTTAGCCCCACCAATGCCCTAGAAATCATCGATGCGGTGCTGGAGGCGCTCGGGGCGGCCCATGGGCGGGGGATCGTTCACCGCGATATCAAGCCGGCGAATATCATGTTGACGCCGGACGGTCTGGTGAAGGTGATGGACTTCGGCATTGCCCGGATCGAGGACACCAAGTCTGATCTCACCACCACTGGCGCGGTCTTGGGCACGCCGCAATATCTTTCCCCCGAGCAGGTTCGCGGTGAGACCGCCGATCTGCGGTCAGACCTTTACGCCGCCGGTTGCTTGCTTTATGAGCTGGCGACTGGGAACCCCCCTTTCGTTGGTGGTTCGGCGGTCTCCCTGGCCTACCAGCATGTCGAAGAGGCTCCGGCCTTGCCATCGAGCTTGGATCAGCGTCTGCCGGCCGGTTTTGATGCGATCACCATGAAGGCGTTAGCGAAGCTGCGCCAGGATCGTTATCAGAATGCTGCCGAAAT
>JAIRKB010000130.1 GCA_031260385.1 Propionibacteriaceae bacterium
ACACGGAAACGAACACGGTGCCGCCTTCACCTACCATCAACTCGGAAGAGTCGCTAAGGAGCTAGGAGATTTCGACGCCGCTGAGGGTCTATACCGGAACGCACTCGCGATTTTTGAGAAACTCCAGGATTCTCATAATGCGGAGATCGCGAAACGTAGTATCGCTCGGTTGGAAAGACTGAGGAATGAGGTGGGGCAACCATAGAGGTTTCCCTGGACGGCGCTTTGCTTTTCCAGGTGGCTCCCCACTACCTGCCACAATTGTCCACAGATTGGCTGCCGGGGATCCTGGCCTTCGTACACACGACGGGGGTTGGGCGATGGTTTCTGGATTGCGGGTTGCTCGATTGTTGCCGGGCCTTAGCACTCGGTTGGACTAGTCAACGGCTTGGTCGGCGCGGGAAACTGGCTGTGGGAAGCAACGGGGATAGGCTGGCGGGCATGAGAGGCACGTTGGCTGAGCTTGGCGAGTTCGGGTTGATTGAGCGGATCACCCAGGATCTGGTGACTGGGCCGCAGGTGGTTTTGGGGCCGGGGGACGACGCGGCGGTGGTGAGTGTTGATGGGGGAGTGGTTGTTTCGACTGATGCCATGAACGAAAACGTTCACTTTCGCACCGATTGGGTGGCGGGGGAGGATGTTGGACATCGGTGTATTGGGCGGGCTCTAGCGGATATTGAGGCGATGGGGGCGACGCCGACGGCGGTGGTGATCGCCTTGTCAACCCCCGAAACAACGACAATCCGGTGGATCGAGCGGTTCACTCAAGGGGTGATGGAGGAGTGTGAGACGGCCCATGTCTCCTTAGTGGGTGGGGATGTTTCGCGGGCGGAAATGATCAGTGTCGCGGTGACAGCGATCGGCCAGACTGGCGGTCGGGCGGTCATTACCCGTAGTGGGGCCCAGATTGGGGATACGGTCGCCCTTAAGGGTCGGCTCGGCTGGGCAGCGGCAGGACTAGCCGTCCTATCGCGGGGTTTTCGCTCACCACGGGCGGTGGTGAGCGCTTATCAGCGCCCGCGGATCAGCTATGGCGCCGGGGTGGAAGCGGGCCGCCATCAGGCGACCTCGATGATCGACGTCTCCGATGGCTTGATTGCTGATCTGCGCCATATTGCCACCGCCTCAGGCGTACTAATCAATATCGAAACCAACCAGTTGCCGCTGCCGGAACCCCTCCAGACCCTAGGCCATGCTACCGGCAAGGATCCCCTCGAACTGGTCTTGACTGGGGGAGAGGATCACGGGTTTGTGGCGACCTTTCCCGAGGGACGTTGCCCACGGACCTGGCAGCCGATCGGCCAAGTGCTCGCGCTTGATGGTTCCGATCCTGGGGTGCTAGTCGATGGAAAGGAATGGTTGAAGTCGCCAGGGTGGACCCATTTCTGAGCCGAACGCTACGCTAGTTAGGCGTGTGATCCGCCCAAATATCCGCCAATAGCGTAGTCTCGTGGCATGGCCACTAGCTCCCGGTCGCGAACCCAATCCTCGTCTACTCGTAGTCGCAAAAATCCTTCGACGACCCGTACGACGAAGACTTCGACGACCCGGAAACCAGCCAAGGCCACTCCAGCGCCGTCGGCGGGCCTGCTCCCAACGCTGGGACGCGGCATTCGTACGGTCTGGAACGCCACCGCGCGGGGCCTAGGTCGGCTCGTACGCGGGATCGGCGAAGGTGCGAAGGATATAGACCCGGCCGTACGCCGCGACGGAGTGGCCTTGTTCATGCTGGCCTTTTCTATCGTCTTGGGGGCGGCCTTCTGGTTTAACCTGCCGAGTGTGGTCGGGCGGGGGATCCGTTACGGCTCGACCTTCGTCTTTGGCTTAGGATCGTACGCTCTACCGCTAATCGCCGTAGTGACGGCCGTGATCATCTTCCGCCAACGCCGGAGCGCGATCGCCTCACGGTTACTCATCGGTTGGACGCTGATCGTGCTCGGGCTCTTAGGGCTGGTCTCGATTGCGAGAGGCTTGCCAAAACCTGAGGACCTAGATGCCGTCCGCGAAGCCGGTGGCATGATCGGCTACGTCATCTCTTCGATCCTCAAGGAAGCTTTTGGAGAGGCTATCGGGGTCTGGGTGGCAGTGCCCCTGCTGACGATCCTGACGGTTTTTGGGGTAATCGTGGTGATTGGCAAGTCCCTGCGGGAGATCGCCAAGTCGGCGACCGGGGCGATCGCCTCCCTGCTAGTCGGTCGAGGACCAGCCGAACCGAGCGACCCGGTCGAGGAGTCAATCGAGCCCCAGAGGGGATTTGAGACCCTGCCACCTACCGATGAGGTCAGTGAACCCGCCAAGGCTGCCCGGGGGCCGCGTAAGCGGAAGGCGCCGGTGGGAGTGGAGACTACCGATCCGATCTCACCCGAGCGCTTGTTAGCGGAAGGGGTGGTCTATCAGTTGCCCGATCCGGCGATCCTGCGCTCTGGCACCACCCCGAAAGCGAAGACGGCGGCTTCGGATCAGATTGTTGGGGCCCTCCAGGAGGTCTTTGACGAGTTCGAGATTGATG
>JAIRKB010000143.1 GCA_031260385.1 Propionibacteriaceae bacterium
CCGGAAGGGCTCGATATCTACGAAGCTTGGGTGCGTCCCGATGGGCCAGGCTGGTGGAGTTTCCGGATTGAGGCTTGGTCGGACCCCTGGGGAACCTGGCACCACAACGCCCAGATCAAGCTCCCGGCGGGGATCGACAACGATCTCGTACGTCGGGAAGGGGCTGATCTACTTGCCCGGACTATAAACCAACTCGGGCGGCGCACCAAGAAGGCTACCGCTCTAGCCAAGTATGCTGCGGTCTTTACCGGTGAGGATCAGGCGATCATCAATCTTCTTGCTGACGAGGCTTTCTGGGAGCTGATCGCCGCCAATCCCCTACGCGAGTTGTTAACCCCTAGTGCCGATTTCCCCTTGTGGGTCGATCGTCGCACCGCGCTAGCCTCCGCCTGGTATGAGATGTTCCCCCGCTCCCAGGGTGCCCACCAAGGCGACGATGGCGCCTGGATCTCCGGGACCTTCGACTCGGCCGCTGAACGCCTCGAGGCGATCGCTGCCATGGGTTTCGATGTCGTCTACCTGCCCCCGATCCATCCGATTGGCTCCCAGTTCAAGAAGGGGAAGAATAACTCCCTGACCCCCGAGCCCGATGATCCCGGCTCACCCTGGGCGATTGGGTCGGCTAGTGGTGGTCACGATGCCATCCACCCTGACCTCGGCGACTTCGCCGCCTTCGACCGCTTTGTTGCTCAAGCGAAAGCCAATGGTTTGGAGGTGGCCCTCGACTTTGCCCTCCAGGCATCGCCGGATCACCCTTGGGTCACCGAGCATCCCGAGTGGTTCTCCACCCGTCTCGACGGCACGATTGCTTATGCCGAGAACCCGCCGAAAAAATACCAGGACATCTATCCGATCAACTTCGATAATGACCCCGAGGGCATCTACAACGAGTGTCTGCGCTTGGTGGAACTGTGGGTCAGCCACGGGGTGACGATCTTTAGGGTTGATAATCCCCACACCAAACCGGTCCAGTTCTGGGCCTGGTTGCTCGACCAGATGCGCCAACGCCACCCGGAGGTGCTGTTCTTGGCGGAGGCCTTCACTCGCCCGGAGATGATGCAAGCCCTCGGCAAGGTCGGTTACCACCAGTCGTACACCTATTTCACCTGGCGAACCGAGAAATGGGAGTTGGAGACCTATGTTACGGAGTTGGCGAATGACACCGCCGCTTATTATCGGCCGAACTTCTTCGTCAACACCCCCGATATCAATCCGTACTATCTGCAAAATGGCAATCCGGCCGGCTTTGCGATTCGGGCGATCCTCGGAGCCACCTTGTCCCCGAGTTGGGGGGTGTATTCCGGCTTCGAGCTATTCGAGCATGCCCCAGTGCCGGGGCGCGAGGAATACCTCCACTCCGAGAAGTACGAATACCGGCCTCGCGATTACGCAGCGACCCCCAATCTGATCGAGCTAATCACGATCCTCAACCAAACCCGTCACGATCATCGAGCCCTCCAACAACTGCGTTCGATCCATTTCCACACTGTCGACAATGACCAGATCATCGCCTACTCCAAGCGGGATGGCGATGATCGGGTGATCGTGGTCACCAGCCTCGATCCAGTCCACTATCAACAAGGCTTGCTCTGGCTCGACTTTGGGGCCCTCGGGCTGCCGGGGCGCGACCGCTGCCGGGTGGTTGATCAGTTGACTGGAAGCACCTGGACTTGGGGGGGCGCCAACCACGTTTCCCTCTCCCCTGACCAACCGGCACACATACTGGTTGTCGTGGACTAGTCTTATCCCAACGTTATTTAAAAGGAGCAATAAATGGCGACCTACGACTTGGCCGGCGAACTGCGCGGCACTGATATGGAGGGTCTGGCCAGCGGTGGTGACACCGAGCTGTGGCGTCGACTAGGCGCCCACGTCACCACGGTCTATGACTCCGAAACCAAGACTCGGATCCCGGGGGTCCGCTTTGCGGTTTGGGCACCAAATGCCCAGCAGGTCCAGGTCACTGGGGACTTTAACTACTGGGGTGGCGACGAGATGGTCAAGCTGCCTGGTACGGGAGTCTGGGCGCGGTTCATCGAGCAGCGCGGCACTGGCACCCGTTACAAGTTCAAGGTCCTCGGTGCCGATGGGGTTTGGCGCGAAAAAACCGATCCGATGGCGCAATTCGCCGAGTCGGACGGCAAGACCGCTTCGATTGTCTTCGACTCGGACTACGAGTGGGAGGATGGCACCTGGATGAAGGCGCGCGAGACCTGGAAGGCGTGGGAGTCGCCGATCTCGATCTATGAGGTCCACCTCGGGGCTTGGCGGAAAGGTAAGACCTATCGGGAACTCGCTGACGAGTTGGTCGAATACGTTGCCTGGCAGGGTTACACCCATGTCGAGTTCATGCCCGTCGCCGAACATCCCTTCCTTGGCTCTTGGGGTTACCAGATCACCGGCTATTTTGCGCCGACCTCGCGCTATGGCAACCCCGATGATCTGCGCTATCTGATCGATCGGCTCCACCAAGCCGGGATCGGGGTGATCATGGACTGGGTGCCGGGACACTTCGCTACCGATGACTGGGCCCTAGTGAACTTCGACGGGACCGCCCTCTACGAACATGCTGATCCGAGACAGGGTTACCACCCCGACTGGGGAACCTACATCTTTAACTTTGGGCGTAATGAGGTGAAGTCCTTCTTGGTCTCCAATGCCCTCTATTGGCTCCAAGAGTTCCACATCGATGGCTTGCGCGTCGACGCCGTCGCCTCGATGCTCTACCTCGACTACTCCCGTAACGAAGGCGAGTGGATCCCCAACCAGTATGGCGGGCGGGAAAACCTCGAAGCGATTGACTTCCTGAAATACGTCAACCATCACCTCTATCGGCGGTGCCCCGGCGTAATGCTGATCGCTGAGGAGTCGACGGCTTTCGCCGGCATCACCAAGCCGGTTGACCAAGGCGGCATCGGCTTTGGCTTCAAGTGGAATATGGGCTGGATGAACGACTCCTTGCGCTATATCGAACTCGATCCGGTCTATCGCCAATGGCACCACAACGACATCACCTTCTCGATGGTCTACGCCTACTCCGAGAACTTCATGTTGCCAATCAGCCACGACGAGGTCGTCCACGGTAAAGGGTCGATGATCGACAAGATCCCCCAGGACGACTGGCGGAAATTCGCTACTCTACGGGCCTTCCACTCCTATCAGTGGTCTTGGCCTGGCAAGCAACTGATCTTTATGGGTCAGGAGTTTGCTCAGCGCCGCGAGTTCACCGAACAGGAGTCGCTGGAGTGGTGGGTGACCGGTCTCTGGGGCCATCACGGGCTCCATGTCCTCTTCCACGACATGAATCGGCTCTACCGCGACCGTCCAGCCTTCTGGCGCCACGATAACTCCCCAGAGGGTTTCCAGTGGATTGTCGGTGACGACTCGACCGCCAATATCTTTGGTTGGTTACGTAAGGATGGCGCTGACGGCTTTGTGGCCTGCATGACCAACTTCTCGGCGCAACCCCACGAGCGCTACCGGATCGGCTTGCCTAGGGCGGGAACCTGGACCGAGATCCTCAACACCAACGCCAAGATCTACGATGGTTCCGGCGATTACGGCAATGGGGTGGTCACCACGACCGACGAACCCCACTATGGTTTTGACTTCCATGTCGATCTCAAGATCCCAGCGCTGTCTAGTGTCTGGCTGGAGTGGACTCCCACCCCAGCAAAGAGCCCTACCCCGAAAGCTGACTGAAGGCTAGCGAACCCGCGATTGCCCACATAATCGCCGCGATAGCGAAATCGAGGATTCGCCATGCCTTGGGCGACGCAAAGATCGGACGTAACCACCGCGCGCCAAACCCTAGGGCACTAAACCAGAGGCAACTCGCCACCATCGCCCCAATCGCAAACCACCATTGGAGGGGTTGGTGGCCGACGGCTAGAGAACCGAGCAATAGGACGGTGTCGAGGTAGACATGGGGATTGAGCCAGGTGAGGGCAATCGCCGTCACCAGGGTCGTCCAAGCGGAGTCGACACCTCGCTCGCCAGCCTCCAGTTGGCTGCCGCCCTTGATCGCGCGGCGCAGCGAGAGTGCACCGTAGGCGATTAGAAAGGCGACTCCGGCCCAGGTGATCAAGCTCAACACCCAAGGCGCCAATCCCGCCACCACTTGGAGACCGGAAACACCGACGGTGATCAGAATGATGTCCGAAATCGCACAGATGGCGACCACCCCGCCGACATGTTGAAGGCGTAAACCTTGGCGCAAGACGAAGGCATTCTGGGCACCAATCGCCACAATCAGGGATAAGCCAGCCGCTAATCCCGCGAAGACGGCCGGGATAATCACCACATACCACCCAGCGGTCTAGAACAGGGCGGTGGTGAGGTCACGACGGGCACTAAGGACCACCTTGTCACCCGGCTCTTGGGTCTCAAAGAGTTCTAGTAGACGCAA
>JAIRKB010000178.1 GCA_031260385.1 Propionibacteriaceae bacterium
ATACTGCACGATAACGGCACCCTGGTCATCCAGAGCTTCTTGGGACAAGATGACGTTAACGGTGAAGACCGGAACGCCAGCATCATTGGCAGCCTTAACAATCGCTGCCCCCGGCTCCGACTTCACGGCATTAAGGGCGAACGCGCAAGGCTTCTTCTGAAGCATGGTCAAGGCTTGGTTCAACTGGACTTGGTCGTCGTCGTTAGCGATCTGAACTTCGACATCGAAGCCCGCCGCTGCGCCGGCTTCCTCAAAGCCTCGCTTCATGGCGATGTAGTAGGGATTGGTTAGGTTGGGCAGTGCCACCGCGATATAAGGCGTCTCAGCGTCACAGGCTTCGGGACGCGGAATGCCGGAATCGGCTGGCGGCTTCGGGTCGTCGACGCCGGTGGTGCAACTACTGAAGGCGAAAGCGAGAGGCAGGACCGCCGCCAAGGCGACAATCTTCCTCAAGGTCTTCTTAGTCATATTTTTCCTTTCATCATATTTACTCGAGAACTTAGGTTTTGGTTGTTTGTAGCCTGGACTAGCGAAGCGCCGTCCGGGTGTCAGCTTCGCCGATATCGCTCTCCTCGCTCCCGGCTCGGGTGCTAGCGGCGCGCCGCAGAAGGGTTTTAAGCGAGATCTGGCGCCGGTAGGTGTCCAAGGTGACACCAACCAGGATGATGGTGCCGATAACCAGCGGTTGCCAGTAAGACTCCACTCTCACGACATTCATACCGTTGGAAACGGTGGCGATCAGGATCGAACCGAGCAGAGCGCCGGGGATGGTACCGATCCCGCCAAAGAGACTGACCCCACCAACCACCGCCGAAGCGATGGAGTAGAACAGTTCGTTGCCGGAACCAGCCACCGGGTAGCCAACCATCAAGCGACTGGTGGTGATCAGCCCACCGATAGCGGCGCAGAAGCCGGACATCGCGTAGACGGTGATCGTCACCTTCGGAATCGAGATCCCAGCTAGCCGGGAGGTTTCCTTGTTACCACCGACGGCATAGATGTGCACGCCTAGCGGTGTGCGGCGCAAAACGAAGGTCAGGATCACCACCGCGATGAGCAACATCAGGACCGGCATCGGGATCGGCCCGACATAGCTGCGACCAATGATCGCAAAGAAAGGGTCCTTTACGGACACCGATTTGGCCCCCATCATGATCTTGGGGATGGAGGCGGCGATGCCGAAGGTTGAAAAGGTGACGATAAAGGGGGGCAGTTTGGCGTAGTGAACGACGGCCCCGTTGAAGACCCCGACCAGGATTCCTGCTGCAATGGCGATCAGGGTGGCCCCCCACCAGGGGACCCCGTTATACATCGCCACCGCCGCCAGCATGCCGGTTAAGGCGAGGTTGGAGCCGGTCGAGAGGTCGATTCCACCGGTGAGCAAGACGAAGGTCTGTCCCAGCGCCAGAAACCCGATCACTGCGCCGTTGAGCAGCAGGATCTGCATATTCTCGACCGTACGGAAGTGGACAGATATCAGCGAGAACACCAGGGCAACCACCAGGATGATGCCGATAATCCCGACTTCCTCCGGCAAGCGGCGCTTCTTCATGACGCTCCAATCTCCAGCGATCCGGTAGCGAATGCTCATATGAGCGCGAAATGCTCATCTGTATGATACGCTAGCAGGCGTCTAATAGGCATGCAAGCAAGGCTAGGCACAAGATGGCTGTGACACGTGATGATGAGGTTCGCATGGACCGTTCAACCCTGGCCGAAATCGCTCGGTTGTATTATCTGGGGAACCTCTCCAAGGTGGATATTGCCTTGAAATACGGGATTTCGCGTTTCAGGGTGGCGCGGGCGCTCACCCAGGCCCGCGACGAAGGTATCGTTTCCATAACAATTCAAGGTGTCGCGCCAGTTGACCCTTGGACCTCCTATCAACTTAGTCAACATTGGGGGATCGCCGCGACGGTCGTTGACTCCGGGTCGGGTATGGATCGGGCGGTACGCCAGGCGGTTGGTCACGCCACCGCTGAAGTCTTCATGGACAATGCCCGCGAAGATGCGATTGTGGGCTTCGCTTGGGGACGGACCTTAACGGCGATGACCGACTATGTCACCCGGCTGCCCAAGCTCTCGGTCGTCCAGTTAATTGGCGCCGTGACCTCCGATCTCGACGAGTCGCCGGTCGAGTTGGTCCGGCGGACCTCGGCCTCTAGTGGCGGCAGAGCTTATCCGATCATCGCCCCGGCGATCCTCGACAATGAGCATGCCCTAGCGGCCCTTAAATCCAACCCTGATGTCAAGGCGGCCCTCGACCTCTTCGATGCCCTTGATATGGCCTTCGTGGCGGTTGGTTCCTGGGATCCACCCGCCTCCCAGATCCGGGGGGTCTTACCCCAAGCCGATCTGGATCGCCTCGATGAGCTGGCTGTGAAAGCCGAGGTGGCTGGGGTCTACTTTGATTCCCAGGGGCGGATTGTCGCCGAAGACTACTCCCGCCGCTATCTCTGTATCTCCGCTGATCAACTGCGACGCGTGCCACGCCTCGTGGCGGCCGCCGGTGGCCGGATCAAGATGGAGGCTGTGAAAGCCGTTGTCAGATCGGGAATGATCACTGACCTGGTCACCGATCACACGCTCGCCGAAGCCGCCCTCCAATCCGAGGCGATCACCCCGGCGTCGGGGTTGCGATGAGGGTCGGCTGCTCACTGTGGAATGTCGCTGGTCCGACGGCGCTGGAACAGGCGCGCCGACTGGTCACCGGTGGGGTAGAGCTCTTTCACTGGGATCGCGCCGATGGGATCTTCGCGCCCGCGGGCGGGTTCCAGCCCGCGGTGGCCTCGGCGATCACCGCCGACACTCAGACGCGGGCTGAGGCTCACCTGATGGTAGCCGACCCGCTAGCGGAGGTTGACCAATGGTGTGAGTTCTGTGAGTTGGTGGTTATCCCGGTGGAGGTCGACGCCCATCGGGCGGCGATCCGCCGGATCGAACAGCGCGGGCGGATCCCCGGGGTCGCTATCTCACCAACCACCCCGCTAACGGCGCTGGCTGGGTTGGCCGGATTGGCGACTCTGGTGATGTCCGTACATCCAGGCCAAGCCGGGGCGAAGCCCGATCCGCTGATCGCTGACCGACTAGCCAGCCTTGAACGCAGCGCTCTGCTAGGGGTGGATGGCGGTTTGACCCTCGACCTAGCCCAAGACCTCCGGCGCGCCGGTGCCACCTGGGTGGCCGTCGGCACCGCTCTCGTCCAAGCCGAGGATCCAGCGACGTGGCTCGCCGCACTTCGCCGCGACGTCGACGACGATTATCGCCGCAACTAAGGAAGGTTTTCCCGTCTCGGGTGAGCGGGGTGTACTCTTTTGCCTTGGCATGCCATCCGGGCATGCTGGTAGAGCAGCGCTTTGCCGGACTAGAAAGATAAGGCTATGGCCAGCACACTAGACAATGTCATTAACCTCGCCAAGCGGCGCGGCTTCGTCTATCCCTGTGGAGAGATCTACGGTGGGACCCGAGCGGCCTGGGACTACGGCCCCCTCGGCGTCGAGCTCAAAGAGAATATCAAGCGCCAATGGTGGCGCTCCGTGGTCACCTCTCGTGACGACGTTGTTGGTTTGGATTCCTCGGTGATCCTGCCCCGCACGGTCTGGGTGGCTTCCGGTCACGTGGGGGTTTTTAACGACCCTTTGACGGAATGTACGAGCTGTCACAAGCGCTTCCGCGCTGACACCCTGGAAGAGGAGTTCGAATACCGCAAGGGCCGCAAACCAGAGGGCCTAGCGGAGATTCCTTGCCCGAACTGTGGCACTAAGGGTCAATGGACCGAACCGCGCGACTTCAACATGATGCTCAAGACCTACCTCGGCCCGATTGAGGATGAGTCCGGGTTGCACTATCTGCGCCCCGAGACCGCTCAAGGGATTTTCGTGAACTTCGCCAATGTCGTCCAGACCCAGCGGATGAAGCCGCCCTTTGGCATCGGCCAGACCGGTAAGGCGTTCCGCAATGAGATCACCCCCGGCAATTTCATCTTCCGGACCAGGGAGTTTGAACAGATGGAGTTGGAATACTTCGTCAAGCCCGGTGAAGACGAGGACTGCCATCAATACTGGATTGACACCCGCACCGATTGGTATGTTGACTTGGGCATTAACCGCGACAACCTCCGTCACTTTGAGCATCCCAAAGAGAAGCTATCCCACTATTCCAAGCGGACGGTTGACATTGAATATCGTTTTGGTTTCCAGGGCTCCGAGTGGGGCGAACTAGAGGGGATCGCTAACCGAACCGACTTCGATCTGTCCACTCACACCGAGCATTCCGGCCAGGATATGTCCTACCGCGATCCGGTGACCAACGAGCGCTACACCCCGTATGTTATCGAACCGTCGGCTGGTCTGACCCGTTCCCTGATGGCCTTCCTAGTCGAGGCTTATGCTGAGGACGAAGCGCCGAATACCAAGGGTGGGACGGATGTCCGAACCGTACTCCGTCTCGATCATCGCTTAGCACCGGTGAAAGCCGCTGTCCTGCCGTTGTCGCGCGATGCCAACCTGTCGCCGAAAGCCCGCGATCTGGCAGCCGAGTTGCGCAAGTTCTGGAATGTCGACTTTGACGACGCCCAGGCGATCGGTCGCCGCTATCGTCGCCAAGACGAGATCGGGACCCCGCTGTGCATCACGGTTGATTTCGACACCCTCGAGGATAATGCCGTGACGATCCGCGAGCGGGACACGATGACCCAGACACGGGTCAGCCTAGACCAGGTCCAGTCTTATGTCGCCGCTCAACTGATCGGCGCCTAATTACACGTACGTAATTCTGCTATACCAATTGACAAGGGGTGATTGTCGGTTCATACTAGTCACAACTGGGATGTCCCACCGTGCGGGACATATCTCAGGCGCTGGGACTACATCCCCCCAGTCCGGACGGAGGTGATGCAGAATTTGTAAGGAACAACAATCGAATTCAGGCCGTCGCCGAGGCAATGTAGGTCTGAATTGAGGAGTGGTCACGGGTGTGAGATAAACTTCACACCCGTGACTTTTTTTGCCCCGATCTTTCTGGCGCCGATGGCGGGGGTGACCAACCCGGCTTATCGGCGGCTCTGTCGCGAGCAAGCCGAGTCGGCGAGTGGCCGGCGGCCAGCGGGAGTTTTCACTTGTGAGATGATCACAGCGCGTGGGATCACCGAACGAATACCCAAGACCTTTGCGATGATGGCCCCCGACCCGGATGATCCGGTCTACTCGGTGCAGCTTTACGGCACCGATCCGGCGGTGATCGCCAAGGCGATTACGATCGCTTGTGGGGAGTATGGGGTCCAGCACATCGACTTGAACTTCGGCTGCCCGGTTCCCAAGGTCACCCGGCGCGGTGGCGGTGGCGTCCTGGCCTGGAAACTTGATCGCTTTGAGCAGATCCTGGCCCAAGCTGTTCGAGCGGCGGAACCTTATAGCGTGCCGGTCACGATCAAGACTCGCATTGGCATTGACGACGACCACATCACGATGTTTGACGCCGGTCGGATCGCCGAGGCCTCCGGCATCGCCGCCATCACCCTGCATGCTAGAACAGTTGATCAGGCCTATGCCGGTAAAGCCCGCTGGGAGGCGATCGGCGAGCTCGTCCAAGCGGTGTCGATACCGGTGATCGGCAACGGTGACATCTGGGAGGCCGCCGATGCTCTCCGGATGGTCGCCGAGACCGGTTGTGCCGGGGTCAGTATTGGGCGCGGCGTGCTTGGTCGCCCTTGGCTTTTCCGCGACCTCGCCGCTGCTTTTAACCCTGATCCGCCGATTCATCGCTGCTACGCATCACTAGATCGGCGCGCTGGCGGCGTTGACAACGCTCGACAGGCGTCCAGCCTGCCTTCGACGTTGTCGCCTTGCCATCACACCTATCTAGCGCCGCTCGCGACGCGAGCAATCGGTGGATCAGGGTTTGACCCCGCGTCCTCCGCCATCACCACCCTGCCGACTGCCGGCGAGGTCGCCGCGATGGTCCGCCGTCACGCCGAACTGCTGATTGCCCATTTTGGTTCCGAGCGCCACGGCTTGGCCGATCTACGCAAGCATATGGCTTGGTACTTCAAGGGCTTTTCCCTCGGCGGTGACCTGCGTTACGCCTTAGGCCTGGTGACCTCGCTAACCCAGTTGGATGATCTGCTCGCCCAGGTCAATCCCGATGAGCCTTTCCCTCGTCACGCTCTCCACGCCCCGCGCGGTCGGCAAGGTTCCCCCCGTACGAAAGTCACGATGCCGTACGGCTGGCTGGACTCCCGCTTCCTCGACCAAGACTTAGGCACCGACGATCTCGACGTTTCTGGTGGGTAGGCGGTGACCACGGGCAGGGTCGGCGTTCGCGATCGACACTAACTGTGCGAGATACTTCCTATATGGGAACACAACGTGGCGATCTTTGGGCCTCGACCATGAACGGTCATCAATCGGAGCAGGCAGTCAGCGCCCACTCGGACACCCGGGCCGGTCTGCGCGGCCAAGCACTGCGGCGCCAAGAGCGCGAGCAGATCGAGGCCGCCGGTCTAGCCGACGGTGCCACTCTCGCCCAGGGGGCTGGCAACCGCGCTATCCCCGAAGAACCCGATCGCTTGCGGACCTGTTTCGAGCGTGATCGCGACCGTATCGTCCACTCGGCGGCTTTCCGGCGTCTCGCCGGGAAAACCCAAGTCGTGGTCTATCCCAAGGATCACCAGCGAACCCGCCTGACCCACGCCCTCGAGGTAGCCCAGGTGGCCACGGCGATCGCCCGAGGAATCGGCGCTAATGTCACCTTGACCGAGGCGATTGCCCTCGGGCACGACTGCGGTCATGGTCCCGGTGGTCACGCTTCGGAGGATGCCTTCACCCCCTATATCCCTGGGGGTTACCTCCATGGCCCCTGGGGTGCCGACGTGGCGTTGCGTCCGCTCAACCTCTGCTTGGAAACCCTCGACGGCATCCGCAACCACTCCTGGTCGCAACCGGCCCCACTGACCGTTGAAGGCGAGATCGTCTCCTGGGCGGATCGGATCGCTTATTGTGCCCACGATCTCGAAGACGCTATGTATGCCGGGATCGTATCCTTGGAGATCCTGCCACCGGCGGTGGTAGAACGCTGTGGGCGGCGTCGCTCTGAGCACCTACGGGTCTTCATTGGCTCGATCATTGAGACCACCATCGAAATGGGCCGGGTCTCGATGGCGGGGGAGATCGCCCAGGCTCTATCCGACCTGCGCCAGTTTAACTACGACCACATCTATATGCGCCCTGATTCGGTGGCCCAAGCCGACGCCGTCATCGAGCTCCTGCGCGCGCTAGTTGATCACTATGTTCGCTATCCCGACCAGATACCGGTCTACGCCGATCTGGCTGCGCTGATCAACCAGGAGGTTGACGAAGCGACCTGGTGTGCCGTCGCTTATGTTGCCGGGATGACCGACCGCTTCGCCTTTGAGCAAGCCGAAGCCCTACTTAGTTACGACACCAGCCGCTTCCCGGTCGGGATTGGGCGGGGAGCCTAGGCGGGGGGGAGTAAGCCCTTTTGGTGAGCGACGAGCACCGCTTGAGTTCGCGTGGTCGTCTCTAGTTTGGCCAAGATATGTTCCATATGGGTTTTGACGGTGGCGGGGGAGATGAACAACTGTTGACCGATCTGCCGGTTCGTACATCCCTGGCTCACCAACCCAAGCACCTCCACCTCGCGGGCGGACAGTGGTGACTCGCCATTCGCCGCCGACGAGGTGGTCGCCATCAACTGGCGATAGGACTCCCCAAGCTCCACACTCGAAGCCTGTAGATCATCCAAGAGTTCAGCGCGTTCGGCCCCCCATTTCAGGGCGGCGTGGACCATCGTGCCAATCATGATCGAGAAGACCAGTGGCAGGATCACATTAGCGATCTCGGATGGCCATTCCCCCGCCAAATCCCCGCGCTGATAGTCGGCGATACTGCGTGCCACCCCCATGCCACTAATCATGACCGCATTCCAGATGATCCCAGCGCGTAGACTGCGCGCGGTCAGCCAAACAACCGGGCAAGCCACAGTCAGTAGCCAGATGATGTCGAGAAAACCCCAGGACCCAATGATCAGGGCTGCCATAATCAACCCAGCACCACAAACCTCGAGGGCACTACGAGTCGCCGCTGGGGAAAGTGACATCCGGGGTCGGATCGTCAGATAACCGATAATGAAGATCCCCACGCAGATCGTCGGAAAGACCCAGTGGTCGGCGGACTCCGTGGCGATTAGCAGCGTGATTGGAATCAGGGTGGCGGCCAAGAGCAGGTCGATCCACCAGGGACGCCATTTAGTCATGGGCAAATCCTACTGATGTCGCGGGATGGCGCCGAGTCAGTCTTGCCGATCATCGTTTCACCGTCCGGGCCATGACCTGCCAGGCAGCAAACGCGAACACCACGATCATGGCGCCGAGGACGGCGACAATCAGGGCGGTGGTCACCAGCGTGGAGTCGATGTAAAGGGTCATCCCCATCTGTTCACAGGTAACACTGCGCACCTCGGCAGGAAGCTCGGCGATGACGGCGGCTGTATAGGGCGTACGAACCAGGGCGCTGGCTTGGGCGAAGGGTAGGGCATTCAAGATCCGAGCCACCCCGAGCGGCAGGGCCCCAGCGGTGGCATAGGTCTCCGCCAGGAAACCGAACATCACGCCCACGACAATCGAGACCCCAGTAAAGGCGGCATCCGTACGCAGCAAAGAGACGACGAACCCCATCAGAGCGGTGAAGGAAACGCAACAGAGCATCAGCCATCCCCAGCTCACCAGGATGTCCCCGGCGAGCAAGGTCACCCCGGTCGCCAGACAGTAGATCGTGCCCAGACCAAAGACGACGGTGGTCATCAGGGCCGAGACCGCGATCGCACTCAGCAGATAACCCCCCGTGATCACCCAGCGCGGTAGGGGGGTGATCAGGAAGTCGCGCCAGCGGGCGGTCTCCCGGTCAGAGACGTACTGACGCAGCGCCCCCAAGCCGGTGGTCGCCGCCGCGATCACCGCCGCTGAGGCGATCAGCCAGGAGTCAAGCAACCCACTAACCTGGTCTTTGCTGACCAATCCAGCGAAGTCAGCGGTCATCCCGTCGACGATTGAGGACTTCAAGAAGATCAAAATAATGAAGATGGCGATCAGCGCCCCGAGCAAGGAGAGAAAGACGGCTGTCCGATCGGCAAAGTAGAGTCGGATATTGCGCTTGGCTAGGGTTAATAGTCCGGTCATGGTCAGTCCTCTCGCAAGCTCGTACCGGTCAGATTCAGGAAAACGTCGTCCATCGTGCCGTGTACGACTTCGAAATCGATAATCAGATCACCAAGCTCGCCGAGGATCGCCTTGGTCTGGGCAACATCGTCCACCCTCACCTCGAAGCGGTCATTGACCAGGCGCGCTTCCAGCCCTCGCCGCGCCAGAGCGGAAGCCAGCTCGGACCCACCACGCAACTTCATCCGGTCATAACTATGTTCGGCGCGCAAACCAGCCGGTGTCCCCTCAGCAATGATCTTGCCGTGATCAATGATCGTCACCTGGTCCGCCCGCTCCGCCTCCTCCATATAGTGAGTGGTCAGAAAGATCGTCAACCCAAAAGACTCCCGCAAACTGTTGAGGGTCTCCCAGACCAAGTTGCGCGACTGGGGATCTAGCCCAGTCGTCGGTTCGTCCAAGAACAGAATCTCCGGGGCAGCCAGCAACGCCCGGGCGATATCGACCCGTCGCCGTTGCCCACCCGAGAGCCGACCGTACCGCCGCTTCAGCAAGTCGCCCAACTGAAGGCTGTCAACGATCCGATCCACCCCATTCCGCCCATACAGCCCCGCTCGAGTCCGCAGATTAGCCTCTACCGTCAACGGCCGATCGAGCAGAGAGTCTTGAAAGACCACCCCAATCCGCGACCGAATCGCCGCATCATCTTGCCCAACCAACCGCGGATCCTCATCAATGATCGAATAGATCACCTCCCCAGCCTGCGCCGGAGCCAACGTCGTCAACACCGAAATAGTGGTGGACTTCCCCGCCCCATTCGGCCCCAAAAACGCAAACAACGAACCCTTCTCTACCCAGAAGGAGATATCATCAACCGCCACAAACGCCCCATAAGCCCGCGTCAAACCCTTCACTTCAATAATTGGTGTCATACCCCCCAGTCTGCGCCACCCCACCCCAATCAACCATCCGCCAATCACCCGATTGATGCAAAATCGGCCGTACGGCGGATACCGGTCTGACTCTGGCTGACGCGCTTCGTGATAGGCGTTCTTCAGCATTCACATGTTGATTACGCCAACTCAATTGGTGCGCCATTGGCACACCAATTAAGTTGGACTCATATCCTGAAACACGGGGACTGTTCCGACGGTTCCGAAACACGGGGATTGCTGTCTGTCCCTGCCGAAACGGCGGGTCTCCCCGGTGTTTTGCAAACGGTTATTGTTTATTAAAACGATACGACTGGGAGGCTATTCCGCCAACATGGTACAAAGCATTGTTGCTCGGGAATAGTGGGAAATACCGCTCGGACAAGGTAAAACAGGAAAGCCGTCCCAGCGTCGGTTGCCATGTAAAAGCCTCGTGCCGAGATAGGTAGTCGCTGTTGGATCCGAGATCGGTCAACCGACGCTGGCGGCTAGGACTTCAGCAAGCTTTGCCCTCTCCTCCTGGTGCTTGCGATTGAGGGCTTCCTCCAGTTTGGTGCCGTCCTGTTCCATGATGTAGTGGGTAACTGCGGTCCTAATCTCCTCGGCGATACTCGTGTTATGGAGTGCCGCGAGTGCGGACAGAGCATCAATTTTACTCTCGTCAAGCCTGACGCTCGTGAGCCTTGCCATCGTCATCCATCCCTTCTCGTGTGTACGTCTATCACGCCACTGGTGTCTCCGGGTTCGCCGAATAATACGGTTGGTCCGTGGACGATCAATGAGGTTGTAAAACGCGATTAGTGTTTTGATGTTCATCACCACATATGCAGGACAAATGCCCTTACACCAACGTTGTTAACAATCCTCACCATCCACGATACTTGGTGACGCTCGCGATGTCAAGCCGTCGCGCATCTTGACACTCAGCCAAGCACAACGTATTCTGTTATTGCCGGATTACCGGTGCTGATTGTGGGAGGGGAGATATGACGTCGATCGACACCCGGAATCTTTGTCGCGCACTGCGGGCTTGTAGCACGAGAACCATGCGCTACCTCTGTGAGTCAGACGGTTGGCGAGTGTTGACAATGGAAGAGGGAGCTTTCCATCACGGTGATGATCCAATCGAGGAGGATAAGGCTGCCCAGGAGAAGTTTGAACAGTATGTCAACGAGTATCAGCACACCGAGGGAGATCTCAGGATTGTCTCTATCCTCGGCGAGGAGGCGATAAAAGAGGTGCCCAGGTTGCAACCAAACGAGCGCCTTATCGTCTTGGACCCGCTTGACGGGTCGAAGACTTGGGCGGCCTGCAGGACCAACTTCTGTGTCGCATTACTTGCGCTTAATGCCGACGATACCGGTCTTCCAAGCCTAGAAATAGCCATGATCACTACGCCACTACATGTTTTCACTTTCTTCCCCCCTAACCAGCTTTTCATCGGAGCATTAGGGCAGACCTCGGATAATGACACCTTGCTCTCCTCTGTTGTTCCAGAGGCAGCCGGCCAGTTGTACGCTCCTGCGAATACTCCATTCTTAGCGCTTAATGCCTACAAGACCCGCGAACGCGAGGCTCTTGTTGCCATCGCCGATGCCCTACCTGGTTGGCATATCATTACCACTGCGGGGAATCCGGCAACACCGTACGTCGTTGCTGGCGGTCTCACAGCGGCACTGACCTTGCGAGCCCAAACCAACTGGGACGCGGTCGGGGTGTTGATGGCTGCGTCCACGGATGCGGTAGTCAGGCAGGCCAATGACGGGGCGATCGTGAAAGGGCCTGGGTTCTCTGAGCGATTTAACCAAGTTTTGATCGACGGAAACGCCTACGTCGTCCCCCCGATGATCGTCGCAAAAAGCCGCGAGCGATCTGATGAGATCTACGAGGCCGTAAAGAAGTCTAAGATCTTTGAGTCCGAACCATCTCTGCTGTAGGTGAGCTTAATCACCTGGCGTAG
>JAIRKB010000186.1 GCA_031260385.1 Propionibacteriaceae bacterium
CTGACCGTGGTGCCTTGGTAACTCTTCCCTCAAGAGGCGTCTCACTCGCCCCCATATTCTGCTCGCAGTTCTCAGCGCTCATTTTAGGATCCAAACTCTTCAGTTAGGGCATAGATGGCGTTTGCCCTGGCGTGCATAGCCTCGATAATCATGTCAATTGCCGTCGCAAGCGCGACTGCTGCCTTCTCAACCTGCCCAGCAAGTCTTTCCGCCAACTCGATCACCAGCGCGCGCAAGCTCTCCCATTCGGCGATGCACCCGTGTTGACCCACCCCGAGCGAGTGGTCTCTTCTCCACGTGGTGGAAGATAGATCCAGGCTGTTGATCTGCTCTACTGCATAATAAAGCTCACTAGCGGCATTAGGTAGATGACTGACGACTAGTGCCCTAACCTTCACTTCATCAATCCGTATCGATCCAAAGGATGATTTGACATATCCCTCGATGGGCAGTTCAAGTCGAAACCCACGTGTGGAGTTTACGGCCAAAATCGTATCGTCCACTCTTGTCGCATGTATGCGTCAATTGCAGCCCGCTTGAGCATCCCAATCTGCATATTGATCTCCCCGAGGGTCGCTTCTGGTAGATCTTCATTGCTCCCACAAGCGTCTGGCCCGGCCATTTCCCCATCCCCATTTCTCAGATGTGCTTTCGTTGGCAACGCACTGAACGTATCCTAACAGATCACTTTGCTCTCAACTGGGGGGAACCAAGATTCCGTACGCAATCTGGTTCAACAGGAAGTACGGACGTAGCGGTGCCTTGGTCGCGAGTCATTTACTCAGGCGGACGCGGCAGGCGAAAGCTGGGCCCATGACCCCGACCTCGGTTTCGCCTACCACATCGATAAAGCATAACGTGTAGCGTTATTAACGACGATCGTTATATACTTGAGCTGTGATCAGGTCTTTTGCCACCGGTCCCACTGAGCGCATCTGGAATGAGGAGTACGTCAGGTCGCTGGATCGACGAGTCCAGAGGATTGTGCTTCGGAAGTTGGAGTTGATCCACGCAGCGGTCGAGCTAGTTGATTTGCGGATTCCGCCTGGTAACCGCCTTGAGCAACTGAAAGGTGATCGAGCAGGTCAGCATAGTATCCGCGTTAATGATCAATGGCGGATTTGCTTTGTTTGGTGCGACGGTGGTGCAGACGATGTTGAGTTAGTGGACTATCACTGAGAGGAGAGGTTGGATGAGTGTAAGCAGAGATGACTGGATCGAACCGATCCATCCCGGGGAGATCCTCATGGAGGACTTCATCGAGGGTTTTGGTATTACCCAAAACCGGCTGGCATTAGCTATCGGGGTTCCACCGCGGCGCATAAACGAGATTGTGCATGGCAAGCGGGGGATCACTGCCGACACTGCAGTACGACTTGCGGCATACTTCGGAACCTCAGCCGAGTTCTGGATGAACCTTCAGTCGCACTACGAGTTGCGGCAGGAGCGCCGGATTCTACGAGACCAGCTAAAAACCATTCAGCCGATACTGGCGGCGGTGTGATCGATAGGCGCACGCTTGGTCCTGGGGGCGGGGATCAGTGGATTGGGAAAGTGCGCAGGAATTTGCGTGTGCACACAATAGTCTTCTTGATGGTCCCTGTGTGCGCCGTCCCCATTTGTCTTCCCCACATTTGTCTTCCCCAAACCAGCCACTCCTAAGTCTTACAGTCCCCGCGAACTCCCCAGACACCGGCCCCTGACACCAGTTAGCGAAGAGGACGATAGGCGTCAGCGCGATGGGCGACGCGTACGACATGCAACACTCGATCTTCTTCGAGTAGTTCAAAGAGGATGCGATAATCGCCTCGTCGAGCAGAGTGGAAACCTGTCAACTCTTCGGTGAGAGGTTTACTCATCCGATAGGGGTTGGTTGGCAGGGTTGCTGTGACGAATTCCACGCAAGCCGCCGCAATTTTGCTCGGTAGCCGGTCAAGATCCCGTACAGCGGATGGCGCGAACTTGGGTGTCCAGACCTCACTCACGCCGAAGCCAGTCCGTATCTTGCGCGCAGATCATGGGCAGAGGTTGAGCGCCCACCGACGTAGGCTTTGCGAGCTTCGGCAATATCGTCGCGGATACCGGGTTGCGATAGCCAGAAGATAGTGTCATGCAGAGAGTCAAGATCGGATTCGCTGATCAGGATGGCAGAGGTGCGCCCATGTCGAGTGACGCGCACGATCTCGTGTTCGCGCTCAACTTCGTCCACCAGCGCTGAGAGGCGATCTTTTGCCTCGGTGAGAGCTACAGTTTTCATAGATCTTATTCTAGCCGTAAAACTAGCCAGATACTAGACGAAATATTGGCTAGTCTGAGATGGCCTGGGTCTCGCGTCAAGGGACCCGGTAAGGCTGTTGCGTTGAGTCGGGATCTCGTCCTGGGGGTGTGTCATTGGGGACGGTATGTTTTGTCACATTCTTGCTAAACTGTTGGCCTAGACCAATTTAGGGAGGGAGTGAGCCATAACCAGATTACCTCGTATGTTCAGTGAGACTGGGCTCTATCACATTGTTTTCCGGGGCGTGAATCATTGCCAGCTTTTCGAAGAGCAATCAGATTACGAGAAGTTTCTAGTTCTGCTCGATAGAACGAAGACTGAGCTTGGATTCGAGATCTACGCTTATGCTTTGATGAGTAACCATGTTCATCTTCTCATCAAGGAGAACACTACTGGTCATATTGTCACTGCGATGAGGAAAACCCTCACTCCGTACGCGATCTGGTTCAACAAGAAGTACGGACGGAGCGGCGCCTTGATCGCCAATCGCTACAAGAGTGAGCCGGTCACCACTGATGCCTACCTGCTCGCGCTCGTACGTTACATCCATCGCAACCCACTCGAAGCCGGGCTAGTAACCAAACTGGATGCCTACCGTTGGAGTAGTTACTGTGACTACATCATTGGTCGTTCGGTTTTCGTTGACATTGACTTAGTATTAGGAATGTTGTGTCCCAACCGGGCTGAAGCAACCACCCAGTTCATTAAACTCCACGTAAACACCACAACTGAGCCAGGGATCGGTTTGGTTGATTCCGCTCGCCGTAAGGATGATCAGGTTCGTGGGGACCTCGCAACTCACTATGTCGGTCTAACCCCGAATGCAGTTAACGGACTGCCAAAACTCGAACGTAATGCCGTACTCGCCTTTCTGAGAGGTCGAGGTTACTCAATCCGTCAGATAGAACGCGTCACCGGTGTCCCACGGGGAATCGTCTCACGAGTCCCACCAGAAACGTGACTGTAATACAAGTCAGACCCTTCGGTTCTTCAACTACGTATATCAGAACCTTCGGTTCTTCGAGGCGTTGAAAACGCCGGTGGCGCATACGTCGAGCGGCAAAACAGTAGAGTAGGACGCCACAAAACGGTAGAGTAAGTCGCCGCAAAATGGTCGAGCAGGATCCTGTACGCCTCCACTCCAGGCGAGAGCGATAAACGCGTCACCGGCATCCCACGCGGAATGCAATGCCCCGGATCGCCGATCCCAAAGGATCTCGTCCGGGGCTTACATCGTTAGAATACCATATTGGGCGTGCAGCACAGTACCACAGGGGGCAGATGATGACGGGGAGAATTGATGATCCAGCAATTCCGCGATTGCTTGGCGTGGAGCGTTTTTGATCATACCTAGGAGCAAGCCGCGATAATCCTGAGGAGGCGATTCGCTTGTATGCCTGGAATCTTGAAGCTTCGGCGGCCATGTGGGGAGGGTTCGCTGTGCTTGAGGTTTGCCTTCGTAATGCTATCCACACACAGCTCTCGTCTGTTGCTGATGGAGACATGTGGTGGCATGCGCCCGCGCTGATCCTCTTTCATGACCAGAGACAGCAAGTTACCGACGCAATCGCCCGTGCAACCTTTGAGCACGGACCAGGCATGACGGCGGGTCATGTGGTGGCGCAGCTTACCTTTGGTTTTTGGGTGTCTCTGCTCACTAACCGCTATCACAGTAGGCTTTGGGTCCCCACTGTGAGTGCGGCTTTTCCATATTGGGTGCTACGGAGAGGCGACCTACATTTCCGGTTGGAGACTCTACGCAAGGTTCGTAATCGGTTGGCTCATCATGAGAAAATGTTCAACCGCGATTTGCTTCGTGACCACCAAGACATCCTTGACATCTTGGCCGCCATCGAACCTGCAGTGAGTGACTGGGTTGCACAAGATAGTCGTCTACCAGCGATTGTCGCTGCACGCGCTGACATTGTTGCCGGACGACGCTCAACATCTCTTTAGGCGGCTTGTTCTTCTGGCACACTCAGGGGGACGCGGTAGGCGAAGGCTGGGCCCAAGACCCCGACCTCGGCTTCGCCTACCGCGTCACCAAGGTGACGGATTAGCTAAGAATCTTGCTAAGATCCGCCTCGACAGTGGAGGTCGGTGTCAGCGCGAACATCTCCACTAGGACATTGACCACCGTCGGCGAGAGGAAGGCCGGCAGGCTGGGGCCAATGTAGATGTTCTTGATGCCGAGGGAGAGCAGGGTGAGCAGGATGCAGACGGCTTTCTGCTCGTACCACGACAGAACCAGGGTCAACGGCAGATCGTTTACACCACATTCGAAGGCACCCGCTAGGGCGAGGGCGACCTGGACCGCGCCGTAGGCATCGTTGCATTGTCCCATGTCCAGGATGCGCGGGAAGGGGCCGATGGAGCCGGCATCAAGGTCGTTGAAACGGAACTTGCCGCAAGCGAGGGTTAGGACGACCGAATCCGACGGGGTCTGCTTCACAAAATCGGTGTAGTAGCTGCGTTCGGTTTGGGCGCCATCACAGCCGCCGACCAAGAAGAAGTGCTTGATCGCTCCGGCCTTGACCGCGTCAATGATCGCCCCTGCATTGTCGAGCACGGTCTGACGTCCGAACCCGGTCGTGACCTCGGTTCCACCGTTCATACCGGCGAACTGAGTGTCCGCGGGATATCCGCCCAAGGCGATGGCATGGTTGATCAAAGCGCTGAAATCCTTGTAGCCGTTGGCGTCTGCTTCGATGTGGTGGGTGTCCGGATAGGCCACCACTGAGGTCGTGTAGACGCGGTCGGCGTAGCTGGTCCGTGGTTGCATGATGCAGTTGGTCGTCCAGAGGATCGGCGCCGGAAGGTCCTTGAACTCACGCTGCTGGTTTTGCCAGGCCGTACCAAAATGTCCCTTGAGCTGGGGGTGGGCCGCCAGGGCCGGGTAGCCGTGAGCAGGCAGCATTTCGGAGTGGGTGTAGACGTTGACTCCCGTGCCGTCAGTCTGCTCCAGAAGCATCTTCAGGTCGTGGAGATCATGACCGGTGATGACGATGAAGGGGCCCTTTTCGACGGTGTACGAAACGGTGGTCGGTGTGGGGTTGCCATAGGTTTGGGTGTTGGCTTCGTCGAGTAGGGCCATGCAGCGCAGGTTGACGCCGCCGAACTCCATCAACAAGCCGAGCCATTCTTCGACCGTATGGGTGTCAGCCAATGCCGCCATCCCCTTGACGAACCAGGCATCGACGGCGGCGTCACGTTTGCCCAAGACCCGGGCATGATGGGTATAAGCAGCCATGCCCCGCAACCCAAAGAGGAGCGTCGAGCGTAGTGACACGATGTCGGTGTCCCCTGCAAATAGTTGTTCATGGGCGATCGCCTCGCCACCGCCATGCTCCTGGCTCAGTAGCTTGACAGCGCTCGCTTGCGCGGAAATCTCCGCAGTGTCGAAGTTTACGTTGGTCACGGTGGTGAACAAGCCGTCGACGATTAGGTCAATCGCAGCGTTACTGTCGCTGTTGTTGTCCCGAATCGCTGTTGCCAAAGCGATTAGCTCACAGGTCAATCTGTCTTGCTCATTGGCAGTCTCCGCCCCCTTTCCGCAGATTCCGTTGATCGTGCAGCCAGTTCCGTGTGCGGTCTCCTGGCATTGAAAACAAAACATTGACATGTTTCTCTCTCCTGGTTATCGGTTGTATTGCCGGTGGAAGCGATCCCTCCGTTGCTATCCACCCCGTAGCTAACTACAATGAATGCGGTATTTCTGTTGTATATACAACGAAGAACGGGGCCACATGAAGAAAATATATGAGGTAGCTAAATATAATCCTTTTTGGAATGGTATTGGATATGACGATTTTGTTGCCATGATGCAATGCCTGAACACCAGGACCAAGACCTTCGACAAAGGCGAAATCGTCATGCTCTCCGGTGATCTAGTCAGCCAAATCTGTCTAGTCATATCCGGGGGAGTAAGGATCATCCACGAAGACGTCGCCGGCAACTCCACGATTCTGACTGAACTCGGCCCAGCGGAACTGTTTGGTGAGGCCTTCGCCTATGCTGGTCTCGACCACAGCCCCGTCACCGTCCAAGCCGGCGAGAAAAGCGAAATACTGTTTTTTGACTATAAAAAACTAATCACCACCTGCGCCGTTGCCTGCCTCTTCCATGCCCGCCTAATCGAGAACATGGTAAAAGTGCTAGCCCAAAAAAACCTACAGCTCCAACAAAAGATCGAAATCCTCTCCAAGCGCACCACCCGCGAAAAACTACTGTCTTATTTCGATCTCCAACGCGGCGCCGCCAAAAAATTCACCATCGGGCTCAACCGAGAAGAAATGGCCCGCTACCTCTGCATCGACCGCAGCGCCATGTCCAACGAACTATGCAAGATGAGAGACGAAGGCCTAATCACCTTCAAAAAAAACACCTTCGAACTCCTCTAATAATCGTACCTCGCACCGTCCCCCGGCGTGCAATCTGATATGTCTCCGGGGCTCTGCTTGCGTGAAAATTGTCAACAAACGGCAAGATTGGGACATTTTTGTCCATATTTCGCCCGTGTTGGCACTTTTCGCGTAATCTGGACTCATGCTAATTAGGTTTCAAGCATCAAACCATCGCTCGATCAGAGAGCCGATTGAACTGTCCTTGGTTGCAATTGACCGAGATCGTTCTCAGGTGCGTTTTCAGCCGATGCTGGGTGAAAGCCTTGTTCAAGTCGTCGGAATCTATGGCCCGAACGCCTCTGGGAAATCTAATGTGATGAGCGCTCTTGCCTGGCTTACTAATGCAGTCTTGTCATCTTTGCGGACCTGGAGTCATACGATTCCCGTAGATCCATTCGCTTCCGATGATGGCTTGACGACGCCAAGTGAGTACGAGATTGAGTTACTGGTTGGTGGAGTCCGCTTCGAATACCTGCTTGAGTTGACTTCTGAGGGAGTGTCGTATGAGGGGCTCTTCCACTATCCCGAAAAAAAGCGCCGTAGAGTTTTCGAGCGCGAAGGCTTGGATCTTACTATCCAGCGTGGTTTGGGACCCTTGTCGGGGTTGCGGAAGTTACTAACAAATCAGACACTGTTCTTATCGGCGGCATCTCAATGGGGCGAGCCCATTACTTCAGCTTTCATCAAGTTTCTGGCTGACATACAAATGCCTTACTTACAAGGTTCGCGCGCATGGTCCTCAACCCTGGATCTATTTGACACCTTTCTTTCCACTGAGCGCCACGAAAGCGACGGTTGGCCTGATGGAGACCTTCTGTCAACTCGGGAACAATCGCTAGCCCTGTTACGGCTCGCTGATCGGGGCATCCAGGATGTTGATGTTTACGAAGATGAAATCCGTCTGGCAAGTGGTAATGTGCACAAGATTCGGGGGGCACGGGTTAAACGCTCCGCCGATGGCGCGCCAAAAGCACTGGATCTAGTGGAAGAATCTCAGGGCACTGCAACCTGGTTCCAAATGCTCGGCCCAGTTATGCGAGCCCTGCGCAAAGGCAGCCCGATCTTGGTGGACGAACTGGACGCAAGCTTGCATCCTAAGCTTTCGGCTGAGCTTGTGAGGCTCTTCCGTAGTCCGCAGCTAAACCAGAACGGAGCTCAACTGATTTTCACATCACACGATACGAGCTTGCTGGCGCATCTAAATCGAGACGAAGTGTGGCTGTGTGACAAGCAAGAAGACGGTTCAACGAGGCTCGGACCACTGTCCGATTTCGCTACCGACAGGGTTAAGAGGTCCCAAAACCTAGAATCAGGATATCTAGGCGGTCGGTTCGGTGCCTTGCCGCAATTCGATCAACTGGAGCTTTTGCGCGCTTTTGGATTGATTGGTTAAGCCATGGGAAGACGGACATCAGCAAAGGAGCTTCGTCGGCGGCAAGGGTCACGCAAGGAACTGCGAGCAGTGGTGGTGTTCAGCGAGGGTGAAACCGAATGTGAATACATCGAAGCTTTGATGCGTCTACCTGACGTCGCTAATAACACCGCGTTGACTTTGGAGATTGATCCAGATCGGGGGCTAAGTCCGCTGACCCTGGTTCAGCGAGCTGTAGAGCGCCTTAAGGAGCCTGAAGTGAATGAATGCTGGTGTGTATTTGATGTGGAATGGCCACAAAACCATGCCAAGTTGGCTGAGGCGCGAAGCCTCGCTCGGTCGAAAAACATCGGTGTGGCTATCTCCAACCCTTGTTTCGAGTTGTGGTTGATTTTGCATTATGAGTCTCAAACAGGTTTTCTGGACACCAGTATCGCGCAGCGGCGATCTCAGGAGCTTGGCCGGTATAAGGGCAAGCACATAGACGCTGGCCCATACTTGTCAAAACGCCACGTCGCGGTTAGCCGGGCAGATGCTCTGGAAACCCGCCATGAGCATAACAACACCACTTTTCCGCATGATAACCCTTCGTCCGGGATGCCCAATCTGCTTCGTGCTATTGGGGCGGTCTAGGAGCGCTCTCTGCTGCTGATTGCTCGCAAATTGTAAATAGACCGCCAGATGTAGCCGGCTTAGTCAGTTTTTTGGTCCGTGTTGACACATTTCTTGCAATCTGAGCATTCCGGGATTGGGGCATGTTTCTTCCGCTGAGTGCGCATTCTAGTGGTGGCGTGATTAATCGATCACCCTCGCAGTCAGCTCTTGACTTTGAGCCAACAGTTGCCCCTGACACCTATTCGGTGCGCTTGACCGAAGCGGATAGGTCGTTTTCGCCGGAGGTGGTGGCGATGTAGCAGATGACATCGCGGGAGCCGTTGGACCAGGCTTGGGGGTCGGGGTAGAAATACCAGGAGTCGATGCCGAGGGGCTTGTAGTCACCGCCAACATAGTCTTCGGTGGCTTTGGCGCAGGTGGGGTCGGCTTTGGCCATGATGGCGGTCTCGTCGTAGTCGCCATCGCTCAAAGCGAAGATGTGAACGACCTCGCCGTCATGGGGTTGGCTACAGGGCAAGCCGGGAACTTCGAGGATTTCGTCGGAAAGCTTGGCGGTGATGAAGCAGTCGCCGACCCGCATCTCGAAGGCGTCGACCTTGCCGGCACCCGTGATCTGGTCGTCGGCGTCGCGTTGCGCCGCTCCCGTACATCCCGTCAAGGCACCAATCACACCAACAGCGAGCAGACTAACCAACCAGGCCTTAGTTCTCATCGATACGCTGCTTTCGGCTGAGGGTACGTCGCGGGGTGTCCGGATCAGCCTGACGCGGGAAGTACGCCAGGTTGCGGCGCAACCGCGAGATTGGTCCGATTTTTTCGACTGGTGTCGGGGCCTGGGCCAGGAGCTCATCGTAGAAGGCGACCAACTTACCTAGTTGACGGTCCTCCGAAAACTCGGTGGCCAGCTCGCGACTGCGCTGGCTAAAGCGGGTCTGTAGCGCGTCATCAGCCAGGATTCGCGCAATCTTCTCGGCGATATCCCCCGCATCGACCTTGGCGAAGAAGCCATTTTCCCCTTCAATAAAGACATCATTAATCCCTGCATCATCACACATCACAATCGGTAGCCCCTGGCCTGCTGCCTCGTTGATCACCAGAGCGTGGGTGTCGCTCAGACTGGGATGGGCGAAGACCTTGCTGACAGCGCAGATGGTGGGAATCTGATCACGTTCGTAACGACCAGTAATCACAATCCGATCAGCGACCGGACTCTTGGCGGCGATCTTCTCCAAGGTCTCGCGATAGACGTAATCTCCCGCGAGCAACACCTTGGCTTTGGGACGCCGTTCCAGCAAGAGGGGCAGCATTTCGATGAGCAGTTCCTGGTTCTTCTCTTTCGCCATACGCCCGAAGTTAACGACCACCTCGTCGTCCGGCTCGAACCCCCAGCGCTGCCTAAACTCGGCGATCTCCTCGGCAGAGGTCATCGGCAGGATATTCATCCCATCGGGGATCACGCGCAGGTTCAACTCCTCGCCACTGCGTTCCCCAAACTGGGTCAACTGCCGCACCGACTTCTGCGACATGGCGACCACGCCGTCACAGTTGGCATAGAGCAGGGCGGTTAACCCGGCGATCAGCCGCTGAGCGTACTTCTCCTCACTCTCCCTACTAACCGGTTTGACGTAAAGCTTGGCGAAAGTCTTCTTCTGGGCCGTCGAAAGCTTCAAGAACAGGGGCGCGAAGAACCCCGCGAAGAAATGGGCGGCCCCAATTGCCGGGTAGTCTTTCGAGAACTCGTAGGTGTCAGTATGGTGTTGCCCAACCAACACGGCGCCCGTTTTCTGGGCTGCCAGCGCCGCTGTCATCCCGACAAAAGCCGGGGTAAAGAAGCAGATGATGTCGAGGTTAAGTTTGCGAATCTTGTTGAGCAGGCGAGGGGGCGAGAACAAGCTCACCTGCAAGTCGTATTGGATCGCGGGCAAGCGAATAATGTGCGGGTCGGGGGGAAGCTTTTTCTTCTTTCTGACCGCCGCCCCATCGGGGGCAAAGATGTAAACCTCGTGGCCGAGCTTCTCCAACTCCCGCCGCTGAATGTCAACCGTGAACGTGACACCATTGTTTGCCGGGTGGTACGTGTCGGTGAAAAGGCCGATGCGCATAGCGCCAAATTTAGCATACCTACTTCTGCGTCCGGATCGGATGACCCAGGACCCGGCCCCTGAATCAACCCTGGGTCTACCTAAATAGTGACCGTTCGCCGCCCCTCAAAGGCCCGACCCAGCGTGATCTCGTCGGCATACTCCAGGTCGCCCCCCACCGGTAGACCGGAGGCGAGCCGGGAGATCGCGGTGCCGAGGGGGGAGAGCAAGCGGGTGAGGTAGGTCGCTGTGACCTCACCTTCCGTGTTGGGATTGGTAGCGAGTATGATCTCGGTGACCGTGCCGTCCTCAAGGCGCAAAACCAGTTCGCGGATGTGAAGGTCGGCCGGGCCCCGGTTATCGATCGGTGAGATCGCGCCACCCAGGACATGGTAAAGACCGCGGAACTCGCGTGTCCGCTCGATCGCGACGATATCTTTCGATTCCTCAACCACGCAGATCTTTGTACGATCGCGGCGGGAGTCACGGCAGATTCGGCAAGTCTCGTCTTCGGTCGCATTGAAGCAGGTTGCGCAAAACTTGACCTTCGCTTTGGCCTGGATGATGGCATCGGCGAGGGCCTGGACATCGCCCTGATCAGCGTCGAGAAGGAAGAAAGCGATCCGCTGCGCCCCCTTTGGCCCAATCCCGGGCAAGCGGCTCAGCTCCGCAATCAAATCTTGAATCGGACCGTCGTACACGACCACAAGCCTAACCTAAGTCAGTATGGCGGGAGTGTAGGGCGCTCGGGGGTGCCAACTACACGACCACAAGCCTAACCTAAGTAAACATGGTGGGAGTGTAGGGCGCTCGGGGGTGCCAACTACACGACCACAAGCCTAACCTAAGTAAGCATGGCGGGAGTGTAGGGCGCTTGAAGGGGGACCCCCACGTCCGCGAGCTTACTAAAAATGAGGCTTCATTACAGTACGATGGGTCGGAATGGGTGGAGCTTTCCAGCGCCACAGGCAATGGAGGGTTGTATGTCTGATAGTTCAGCGCAGAAACCGGCGAGGGCGGCTCGTCCGCGCTCGGACGTCCCGGTGGATAATGCCGCGACTGAGGTAGAGCCCGAGATTGTCTTTCCCGCTGGGCCGCCACCAGGGGATCCCATACTAGTGAAGCCCCAAGAGGATCCTGAGCCAGTGAAGCCGCCAAAGATGGCGCCTTCTGCGCTGTCGCGTCGTCGAGCGAAAGCCCCAGTATCACCGCCGCCGGTCGAGCCGATAACGGAGCCAGCCCCGGAGGCCGAGACTGCCAATGAGCCAACACCGGTGGTGGAGACTCCAGAGGAGCTAACACCGGAGGTTGAGGTCCCGGAGGAGTCCACCCCGGAGGTTGAGGTCCCAGAGGAGCCAGCTCCGGAGGTTGAGGTCCCAGAGGAACCAACCTTGGAGGTTGAAGTCCCAGAGGAGTCTGCGTCAGCGGTGGAGACCCCCGAAGAGCCAACCCTGGAGGTTGAGGCCCCCGAAGAGCCAACCCCGGAGGTTGAGGCCCCCGAAGAGCCAGCCCCGCCAGTCGAAACCCCAGCAGAGCCAACCCCGCCGGAAGTCGAGCATCCGCCGTCGCCACCGGAGGATTCCCCCGACCTGCGCCCCCGTTTGACGGCCCTCTTGACGAAGAGGAACGCTTTGATCGCTGGCATTGGTGTCGGGTTACTGGTCCTAATTCTGGTGATCGTGCTGATTGTGCAAGGCGGCACTGCCGGCGGTCGGGTCGTCCTCGGATCCTCAGCCAAGATCGAATACTCCTGGACTGCTATCACTGCCCAAGTTCCATCCGGCGCGACGACCAGTGACGCGATCAAGGACATCACCCTCGATGAGGGTTGGACTTTTGTCGTCGTACCGCTGGAGATTACCGTTCGCGGCGACTCTTTCTCGGCCCTTCCCCTAGATGATTGTGTGATTTACACGACAAGTGGTGCCGTCTACGAGCGGGATCTCTGGGCGACACTGGTCTACGACGAGTTCGGCTACAACCGCCTAGGCTTGTCTTGGTTTGGGTCAGGGACGACCACAGCGGGCTACTTCGTCTTCCCAGTGCCCTCCGACCAGGTGTCCGGCGCCTATCTAGTGGTCGGCAATACCACCGACAACCCGCGGGAGTTCAACCTCGGTCTGTAGGTCTCCTAGGGTCTAGGTCTTCTTCCGCGTTCGCGGTTTGGTTTGCTCCTCTTTGACCAGTTCGGCGTCGAACAGTTCCATGACCAGATCAGCCGCCAGGTCAGCGGGGTTGTCAATTATTAGATCGTCTTCTGATGGTGCGTCTGGCTCGGGGTCCGGCGCCTTGGCTGGGGTAGGCTTTTCCGCTGTCTTGGCCGAGCCCGGATTGGCACCCGCCCGGGCCTCACGTCCCGGGTTGGCGCGCGCCGGTTTGCTAGGCGCTGGATTTTCAGCTGGTACGGAGGCCAGGCTCGGCGGCTCGGGAGACGGCACACTCGGCGGTTTTGGCACCGAACTGGTTTGATCAGCTGGCTCAGCCGGTGACTTCGCTAAGGAAAGGATCGCCGTCCGACCATCCGCCGGGATCGGTTCGGAGTCCAGCCGACCCCTAACCAGCAAGGTAACCCCCAACTCATCTTGGATCGCCTTAGCGAGATGTTCCTCACCCCCCGAGCGATTAAAGTTCTCCCGCGCCCCCCCATCGCGGAAGGTGACCCACAAAGCCGTCCCACTCAGCGCCGTGTCAGTCGCATACTGATTGAGGATCATCCAAACGTACCGCCGCGAAGCGCTAACTCGCGAAAGAATCGGCGCCCACCGCCGCCGAATCACCTCAATAGTCAAATCCCCCACCGGAGCCACCGGAGCCACGGGTGGAGCCACCGGGGGAGCCGCGGGGACGGTCCTACTGTCTCCCCTTGTCGGAACGGCGTTTCCGGACAGAGGGACGGTTCTGCTGTCCGGGCTTGTCGGAACGGCGTTTCCTCTAGTTTGCTGTTGATTGACATTGTCTGTTGGCACCTTGGGAGCCTGACCTTCGTCCAAGCGAGGCGAGGGCTTGGTTCTTGGGCTGGCGGGCTCGGCCACCGGCGGAGCCACCGGGACCGTCCCCGCGGCAGCGGGCTGGATCACCGGAACCGTCCCCGTGTTCCCGCTTGTGGATCCGGTTTGCACCACCGGAAACGTCCCCGTGGTACCACCCGACTCGAGGCGGCGTTCGAGGCGCTCGAGGCGGGCGTGGAGGCCGCGATCACCGGCATCGGCGCCTGGTAACAGGATCCGCGCGCAGAGCAACTCCAGATGGAGTCGTGGGGCGGTCGTACCTCTCATTGCCACCAGACCAGCGGCCAGGACTTCGGCGGCTCGGATGAGGGTTCCGACGCCGGTCTGGGCGACCTGAGCTTTGAAGCGTTCCCCCTGATCGTCGGCGACATCCGCCAACATGCCCGAGGCCAGAGCGTTGGGAACCGCCGCCACGATAACAAGGTCTCGCAGGCGAGTGAGAAGGTCTTCGGTGAAACGGCGAGGATCGTGGCCCGTCTCGATCACCTTGTCGATGCCAGCGAACAACCCAGCCGCATCCTGGGCGACGAGCGCATCAACCACCGAATCGAGCAGCGAGTCGGGGGTGTAGCCGAGCAGAGCAGCGGCGTGGGCATAGGAGACTCCTTGAGCGGTGGCACCACCAAAGAGTTGGTCCAGGACAGAAAGGCAGTCGCGCACCGAACCAGCCCCGGCGCGTACGACCATACTAATAACCCCTGTTTCGACCGCGATGCCCTCCTGGGCGCAGATATTGGTCAGAAAGCCTGCGAGGGTCTTCGGGGGGATCAGACGGAAGGGGTAGTGGTGGGTCCGGGAGCGGATCGTGCCAATCACCTTGTCGGGCTCGGTGGTCGCAAAGATGAACTTTACGTGCGGTGGGGGCTCTTCGACTAGCTTCAGCAGAGCATTGAAGCCCGCCGAAGTGACCTGGTGGGCTTCGTCAACGATATAGACCTTGTAACGCGATTGGACGGGGGCGAAGAAGGCGCGTTCGCGCAGATCGCGGGCGTCATCAACCCCGCCGTGACTAGCGGCATCGATCTCAATCACATCGAGCGACCCGGGCCCACCGCGGGCGAGATCGCGACAGGATTGGCAGGTGCCGCACGGTGTCGGGGTAGGGCCCTCGGCGCAGTTGAGCGAGCGGGCGAGGATCCGGGCGGAGGAGGTTTTTCCGCAACCACGAGGGCCCGAGAAGAGGTAGGCGTGGTTGACGCGATTCCCGGTCAAGGCCCGTTTGAGGGGGTCCGTGATGTGTTCTTGGCCGATGACCTCGTCAAAGACCTCGGGACGGTAGCGTCGGTAGAGGGCTAAAGGCTCGTCGTCTAGGCGCACCGGCGTCTGCTCGGCGAAAAGGCCGGGACCGTCTTGAGTGAAAAAATCGGCTTCGCTGCCCATTGCATCGGGTTCCACATCCATGGGTACAAGACTGACAGATCTAGGCCTCGCGTGCCAGTAGCGCGGCCTTGATTGGTAGGCCATAACGGAACCCGCCTAGCTTGCCATCCCGGCGTACGATCCGGTGGCAGGGCTGGAAGAGTGCCGCAGGGTTTAGCGCACAAGCGCTACCAGCGGCTCTGATCGCCAGGGCGTTGCCGGCTCGCGTCGCCAGGTCGGTATAGGTTAGGCGCTGACCGGCCGGGATCGTCCGGAGGGCTTCCCAGACGCGAAGGCGGAAGGGACTGCTTGTCTGGCAGATCGGGATTGACATCGGGGCAGCGAGGTCCCCAGCGTAGTAGGCCTCAACAGCGGCGCGGGCCGAATCGAGGGCCAGCCCGGCGCTCCGGGGCAACTGGTCGGGACGCCGACTAGGATGAATCAGGGCGACTAGGGACTCGATGTCGTCGGTCCAGCCGGCCGCGAGGACCCCCTCAGAGTTGGCAACGATCCCAAAGGTGCCATCTGGTGTCAGTAAGGTAACCCACTGCGTTAGCATAATCCTCCCTTTGTCACCTAGCTTAGTGGTGCGCAAGGCCTGGTTAGCAAATAGGATTGTTATGACCGGGATTTGGAGGTACCAGGTAAAGTTTGGCAGTCACAATCCGCTACTAGTGTTGATCTGTGAACGGTGGTTCTAGAAGCGAGGCAAGGTAGGAAGACCATGACTAACGACTACGAATCGGTTGGGTCAGACCCAAGCGTGATAACAGTGATCGTTGCCGAAAGCCAAATCGCGATCCGTGAGGCCGTGGCTCATGTGCTGAACCTGCGCGCCAACCTCAAAGTGTTCGCCAGCGCGGCCACCTGTCGAGAATCCATCAACCTGGCTTGGCTGCACCAACCCAACATCGCTTTTATTGATGCTGACATGCCTAGCGAATCGGCTTTTAGTTGCGTCGAGTCGATCAACTCCTCTGTGCCGAACTGCCGGACGGTGGTGATCGGCCATACAAGTTCCCCGCTCCATGTCCGTCGGGCGTACGAATCTAAGGCTTGGGCCTATGTTCACAAGAACCAGTCCTTTGACGAGATCGCCCGGGTGCTCGAATCCGTACATTCCGGCACCCGGATGATTGATCTAAAGGATTGGCAGATCACCGAGAGCCCACTGACCGGTCGGGAGACCGAGGTCCTCCAGGCGATCGCCGCCGTTGGATCGACCTCCGAGATCGCCAAGCAGATGTACCTCAGCCACGGCACGATCAACAACTACGTCTCCTCAATCCTCACCAAACTCCACGCCACCAACCGCGTCCAAGCGATCATCATCGCCAAAGAAAACGGTTGGCTTTAGGCCCCCACCCCCCAATCACCGCGCTCATCGTACGGTCAAACTTGAGCCAGCGAGCTCGACTTGATAATCTTATCGGCGCGGGTCTATAGCTCAGACGGTTAGAGCGCTGCCCTGATAAGGCAGAGGTCGCTGGTTCAAGTCCAGCTAGACCCACTTGTTGTTTCGTGACTTCTAGTGTCCCCCAGGACGAATCCCCATTTTGCCTCTGGCCATAGCAATCCGAGCGCTTCGGCGTCGGGCCAAAATGCGACTGGCGGAACCTATGGCGTGATCCCGGCCTCGTTCGCGGTCTGTGCACAAGAGCGTAGTATCGTCTCCACGAAAACTGCTGCGGGAAGCAGCATGGTTGTCAAACCAAATATCGCGGATGGGAGAAGTCCTAGATCAGAAAAAATCCGAATCGTAACCACCGCCTGAGCAAAGCCCGCGAAAGTAAGGCCGATTTGTACGAGAAAAGTAAATAGTCTGGGGTAATACCCATGAGAGCCAGCGTTTAGGCTCGACCTCAATGCCCAGGCCCAGAACCCGCAAAACGCCACAACGGATCCTACAGCAACACCTTTTACCAATACAAAAAAGCCCTGATGAGCAAAACTGGCGTAGTCATGCCCTGGCGAAGCTAGGGCACCCTCCGGAACTCTCCATCCTGCCAGCATCCCAACAGCCACTGCCAATATCACCAGACCAAGAGCGATAACTGCTATCTCACCGATTACTAAGCCGCGCGCCATCGAAACACTCAAGGTCTGATGGCGATGCTGCTTGACATAGAGGTGTTGAAGCCTTCCCGTACGATCGTACCAAAGCCACCACCCGAGCACTCCCGCTGCTGCTGCTAGCGCTGCGCAAAACCCCGACACCAGAAGGACTATCAAAATGATGGGCTGGAAGTCTACACCAGCCCCCCACAGAAGGCACGAAACAGCCATCCCGATAAGCATAGCAACCGAAAAACCACCCACCAGTCGCAACAAAACCAGAAAAGCCCGTCGTTGAGGCTCCCAATACCAAGTACTAGGACGTTTCGTCACCTTACGTTACCCCCGTCATTAATCTCTTTGCGCCCTTGGGAAAACTGATGTTCTGCACTGAACCATCGTGATTAAGCCCCACCTCCGGACGTATCCCGACATCCCACTCCTCAACAGAGCGCACCCAACTCATCGCAGTCAACTGTCAATCTATGATCTGCCTGGCCACTGATCATCCCGTACCTCCTTGAGCCAGTATTAAAACAATACACCCCACTTGTCTACGGTCGAAGCCAATCCAGATAGGCGAGGGCTTCGGCGTGGGATAGGTCTCGCAGGGTGGTCGTGGTGTTGACGACTCCGGCGGCGGTGGTGGCTTGGATGGAGGCCACCCCAGCGCGTCTTTGGAAGGGGTTTTGGTTGATCCCACCCCACTGGATTCGGCGTTTGCCGATGATGGTGGTGGTCAGTCCGAAATAGCCTTGGCGGATGGTCAGCATCTTGGAATTGTAGGCGTAAGCGGCCTGGCGATACCACAGGGCAGCGGCGACACTGCGGCCGATGGTGAGTAGGGCGAGCAGGATCCAGACTGCGGCAACCAGCCAGGACAATGCCGAGATTTGATATTCGGTGGGAATCTGGTTCACGCCAATGGTGAGCGCGGTCGCCAACCCGGCGTAGAACCCGACGAAGAAACCAACATGGCGGATGAAGACTCGTCGGCGGGCGACCTTCGGCAGGGATCGCAGTTCCGCCTCACCACAACGTTCCTCGTAGTCGGGGACCATCTGGCTCAGGATCTCGGCCACCCGAGCGAGCTTGACGAAGGGGTGTAGGAGCACGCCCGATCGACGCGGTTGGCCGCCTTGTTGATTAGTATCGAGGGCGTCAATGGTTTGGAGTCGGATCTCGGCGTAGCCGAGTAGGCGGCGGATCGCCCCTTGTTTGATCACCACCGACTGGACGCGGCTAACCGAGACAGCTTGGTATTGGCGGGCCAACAGCCCCATTTCGACCTCGATGCGCCCGCCGCGCCGCCGGGCCTTGAAGCCGCCGTACGAAATCGCAGTGCCCAGGATGCCAAGCAGATAGGAGACTATCGTGATGGTGATGAGGATGGCTGAAAGCACCGGGACGGCATAGTTGGCAATCGCGTATTTGACGATCCATTCCACCGGTTCGTCGAGATTGAATAGTGGCGCGATGGCGCCGAGTTGGGTGAGCCCGCCGAAGAGTACGGCTAGGAGTACGAGATTGTGGTCCCCGGAGATCGCTGATAGCACCAACTCTTTGGCTGACAAGCCGTATTCGTACTCAATCTCACTAGTCTCGTCGTACTGCTCAGCATAGAGACCCCGCAGACCGCCTAGCTTGTCGCCAACCTGGCGTACGAGCCGATCGGCCTCGGTCTCGCTCGCGGAACTGCTTGGCGTGCCCTGGCTCAACTCACCTTTCTTGCGGCGGAAGACCTCGGCGCGCAGGATCTCTGCCTGGGCTAGTTTGAGCGCCGGTATGATGGCGGCCTTATTGGTGGCCCCACCAGCGGTTTCGATCTTGAGGCGGACGATTCCCAGGATGCGCTGAACGACCCCGGCCCGAAATTCGATCGCTTGGACGCGCTGGAAGGGGATGTGGGTTTGGCGTTTGATGATGATGCCGGCGTAGATGTGGATGTCAGTTTCGGTGATCTCCCAGCGATAGCGTTGATAGTAGAGCCAGGAGACCAGCGAGGTCACGGCGATGATCGCCACTAGCCCGCCGATCGCAATCGGGATTATCCACGACAGGCTAGCTCCCTGGACTAGCCAGGCCCAGCCGCCAGAGGTGACCAGGAAGGCTAGGCCGATGGCGATAATCGAAGTGCCCACCTGGAGACCGTTCAGGATGACATAGCCTGGATGCATCGGATGGCGGCCGGGGGCGATTTCGCTGGCCGCGCTAGGCGGGTTGGTGAGCGGTTCAGACATCTTCTTGGGCAATCCGAGCCAGTACGGCGACCTGATCGCGCAGCGCATCGGCTTCTTCGATCCCGAGGCCGGGAATGGTATGTTCCCCGGCGGCCGTGGCGACCGTCAGGGAGGCGAGGCGGTTGGCGCGCAGGATCGGGCCTTGGCGAGTCTCGACATTTTGGACCCTGATCAGCGGAATGATCAGGCGCTTGCGCCAGAAGATCCCTCTGTGGATGTCGATCTCTTCGTCTAGAACGTCGAAGCGCCACTGAATCCAGCGAATCTTGGGGATTACGACGACGAAGACGATCAATGCCAGCCCCGTCAGCCCCAATAGTCCGAAAGTTATTGCCATTAGTACGGTCGCTGCGGTTTGCTCTTCAGGCGACGAACTGGCCCCCAGGATGAGCGCGAGGACACCGATTGGGGCCGTGCCGACTGTCGCCCAGACCACGACGTTGGCCAACGCACTGAGGCGCCAGACTCGGGTGATGCGCTTGTCTAGCTTACGGCTGGGTAGGGTTCGCATGACTCCCTAGCCTAACAGGGACGGCGAGTTCGCATAAATTGAAAGCGCATTAATTCGATCATTTTATATGATTTCATAAAACGGAAACCAGGATATTCCTTCTTAGATATTGATAAATCTTGAGCGCATCCGACAAACAACGCCTTAACGATGTCTCACTGGGGGGTACGCGGCTTGACATCTGAATACACTCAAACAATGCTTAGCAGCGAAGGTATTTACTGGGGTCCTCGTAAACAGGGAAGGTGTCATGGGGTCCATCTATACAAAATAGTGTAGATGTACGGGGTGATGCCACCTAAAGCGAGTACAACGGGGTAAAGACGGGGTTCATTAGTTAGTAAGCAGCGCGTTATGTGACACCATATTTTGACTGCTTTTTGTTAGTGCCCCGGACGTACCTCTGTTTTGCTGCGCTTTTTCTGTTTATTTGGAATCCAATAAATCACAAATGCGACTACTGGGAGGTATTTCCAAAGATGCGAAAAGTTAGAGCAGGTATAGCGGGGGTTGCTGCCGCAGCGATGGTCTTATCGGCCTTAATGTTTAGCCCGTTGGCCCAGGCTGATCCTACCGTGTACGAACCGGTTGCGAACCTGGAAAACTGGAGGACGACCACACAGGCGACTAACGATGACGGTATCATCCTTACAAAGAAGGTGACCGCTCGTACGGCGGCTGATACCTGGGACATCGAGCTCTCAGCGTTAACGCCCGACGACACTAAGATTTCCTCCCGGCCAGTTCAGCTAGCCTTAGTTCTGGATGTTTCCGGCTCAATGACTAGTGGTGGTTCTACCAAGCTAGCAAACCTCAAGAAGGCGCTCACTGATGACAATGGGCTTCTTGACCAAATTGCAGAGTTGGGCACCGTCCATGTTTCCGTGACAGTTTTTAGTTCCGCTCCATCAACTCCAAATCATGCTGCAGTGGTCTGGGACATGACTCTCACGCCCTTAGGCTCAAACGCAACAGAGCTCGTTAACATCAAGAACGCGATTAACGCACGGGGTATTGGTAACTTGGATAACGGCAGCACCAACGTTCAAACCGGCATCAATCGAGCTAACTCAACTTTCGTTACTGGCCTCGGTGAGAAAGTCATGATCGTCATGACAGACGGTGAAGCAAACCAATATCTTAATAGTGCTGGCCAGGTGATCAGTAATGTTACGGCCGCTTTTAGCGCTGCGATCGATGCCGCAAACGCCGCCAAGAGCGGAGGTGTGATTATTCACACGGTTGGCTTTGATATCACCCAAGGTTCTAGCGCGTGGCAGCTTTTGCAGGATATTAAGTCCTCTGGAACGGCTGGGACCTACGCTCACGTGCCTAACCAGGGTGGCACCCCACAACAGATTGTTGATGCGTTGCGAGATGCTTTCTTTGCAGTTGTGAAGATTTCCACAGCTATGATCATTGATCCGATCGCTGATGGGTTTGAACTGGTTGGAAACCCGGTTGCCAACATTCCTAGTGCATACGCATATGCGAACGCTGTCATGTGGAATGCGCCTGCAGGCACCCTCGAGCCCAAGACTCTGATCACGATTACTTACACGATTAAGTTGAAGGATGTTCCGGCGGTAGGGATCTACAACAATGTTCCAACTAATGGTACGGCCCAGACTCCGGCGCAGTTCAACTATCGTTTAACGGATGCCCCGATTAGCCAGGACTCCACCCAACTCAACTTCCCAGTGCCGACCGTGCGTTACACCACCGGTCGGTTGGACGCGATTGTTGAACTTGTAGACGCCAGTGGGGTGGTTGTGGATCGACAAGACTTCGATTCCAGCCCCGTCGTTTATACTGACTTCAATTTTGCGACCGCTGGAAAGTTCCCGAATGATGTGACCATCGATCGGGCGCCGGATCCGCTGGCAGCGTCGGCTGGCTATGCCTACTTCTTCAACAAGACGTACGACGATGTTCTTCAGCCGGACACGACGCTCTATGATGGCGCCAGTGCTGATGATTTGGTGGCAAAAGCCGGGTTGACTACCTTCTCGGCAAAGATCGCCCAAGGCATTAACACCGTGGTCTATCAGTATCGGGTCGTCGGTCCGATCAACACCGGGTTGCTCATGATCAAGGAGGCTTCGTCGACGACTGTGCCGACGGTTCCCACGGTGGTGACTTACA
>JAIRKB010000200.1 GCA_031260385.1 Propionibacteriaceae bacterium
CGATGCCAATCGTCGTGCCCAACCAGGCTAGGCCTTCGGTCAAGCGTGAGGCCGGTACGATCTGACCGATCAGGCCGTTGGCGTTGATGAAGGTGGGGGCGATTGAGAAACCCCAGATCAGCCCGAAGATCCCGAGCATTAGGGGGTTGGTGACGAGCAAGAAAGAGCAGGCGGTGACACCAGTCAGGGTCACGCCGATGGCGAACCGTTTCCACAACGGACTGCTCCAGCCCCTCGCTCCGTACAATAATCCGCCTAAGGCGGAGCCGACCGAGCAGACCGCCAGAATCACCCCAGCGAGACTGCGCGATTCCCAACCGGTCGTCGCGGCGACGACGGTGACATCGATGCTGCCGAACATACAGCCCATCAGCAAACCGACCGAGACCACCGGCGCTAGGCCGCGGTAGGTCAAGATGAAGCGGCCGCGACCGGAGGCATCGACATCCAGCGGCAGAACCGGGGGTTGGGTGGCGGTCAGCGAGTAGAAGATCATCGCCCCACCAGCCATCAGGATCACCGGGGCCACCAAACCAGCGGTTGGATGGAAGCTGGTGGCCAACCAGGTTGCGAGGACCGGGCCAACAATGAAACCGATTTCATCCAAGGTTGACTCCAGCGCATAGGCGGTATGGAGGTCGCTCGCCGAGTGGAGGATATTGTTCCAACGCGCCCGGACCATCGCTCCGGGCGAGCCGTTGGTAAACCCGGATAGGGCCGAGAAGACGAATAGCCAGATCAGGGGAGCGGTGAAGTAGGCGGCGATGACCATGCCAGCTAGGGCGGCCGCCGAGACTAAGGCGGCTGGCAACATGATCTTGCGTTGCCCATGCCGGTCGACAAGCCAGGACAGGATGGCGGTGCCGATGGCCCAAGCTATGGCGTTCACGGCGGCCAACCCACCGGCTAGACCATAGGAACCATAGATTCCAGAAACCATCAGGACGATGCCGATTCCGATCATCGCTCCGCCAAGGCGCGCGAGCAAGGCGGCCGAACAGAATTTGGCTGCCCCAGGTATCCTTAAAATGGTCATGTACGCGCGCACCAGACCAGCTTGGCACAAGGAGCAGTTGATGCCAACTGTTGCCAAGATTTCGCCTGATAATCGAAGCGATATCAGACTAGGGTCTTGAAGCGAGTTCCAGGTGTTTAGGCTTGTAGAACCGATTTTCAGACTTTTATCTTAAATACATGATTGCAAGTAAAATGTCAAGACCTTGTGGTCTTCTTTTTCTGAAAATCACGTTGTACAATTAACACGTCGCCGATTTCTATGAGGACCACCTCTTTGGGGCTAGCAATCGAGACGTACGCCCGAGACTTTCCGGGGGGGAAAGCAGCGGCGTAGTGACCAGTCTATGGTGCACGGAAGTGGCCTCGGTCTTCCCGGGATCGCGCGGATGGCGAGATCCAAGGGGCTACCGGGGCCTTTTCCGTTGTCCACCGTAGGGGGTCGTCCCCCTCTAAATATGTAGGGCGCCGGGGTTGTCCAACCCCGAAAGTTGACCACGAGACAAAGCCACGGTAGCCTTACCCCTTGGGTTTGCGATCACGAGCGTTTTCGCGCGAGTGTGCGGCGTTGGATGACGCCAACCCAGGAACCCAAGACTTCCGAGGTTAGCCTCGCCCCTCGCTAGAGGGAGATTCGAACAGAAAAGGGAATCGGTGCCTACTATTCAGCAGTTGGTCCGCAAGGGGCGGACTGACAAGGTCAGCAAGACGAAGACCCCTGCCCTCAAGGGCTCGCCGCAGCGCCGTGGGGTGTGCACCCGTGTGTACACAACCACACCGAAGAAACCAAATTCGGCTCTGCGCAAGGTGGCGCGTGTGCGCTTGTCGAGCGGGGTGGAAGTGACAGCCTACATTCCCGGTGTCGGCCACAACTTGCAAGAGCACTCGATGGTGCTTGTTCGCGGTGGTCGGGTGAAGGACCTCCCTGGCGTCCGTTACAAGATCATTCGCGGCGCCCTCGATACTCAAGCGGTCAAGAACCGCAAGCAGGCCCGTAGCCGCTACGGCGCGAAGAAGGAGAAGTAATGCCCCGGAAAGGTCCGGCACCGAAGCGTCCGGTAGTTGTTGACCCGGTCTATGGATCGGTTTTGGTTTCCCAGTTGGTGAGCAAGATCTTGTTGAACGGGAAGAAGACCGTTGCTCAGCACATCGTCTACTCCGCCCTTGAAGGGACCAGGGAGAAGACCGGTGGCGCCGATCCCGTACAAACCCTAAAACGTGCTCTCGACAATGTCCGCCCTGGCATTGAGGTCAAGTCCCGCCGCGTCGGTGGGGCGACCTACCAGGTCCCGGTCGAAGTCAAACCCGGCCGCGCCAATACCTTGGCGATGCGCTGGCTGGTCAGTTTCTCGCGCGCACGGCGCGAAAAGACGATGTCCGAGCGTCTCCGCAACGAGATCTTGGACGCCGCTAATGGATTAGGCGCCTCGGTAAAGCGCCGCGAGGATACCCACAAGATGGCAGAAGCCAACCGGGCCTTCGCGCACTACCGTTGGTGAGGCTATTTGCCTGGCCAGATATCATATACGATGCCTCGGGCTTGATAGTCCGAGGTATCTGTGCGAACCGGCACTATTTTTGTGGTGCCCGCACAGGTGACAACGCCCAAAGAAGAGGAAGAGCGAGAAGTGGCGATTGATTTGATGACGGACCTCACCAAGGTTCGCAATATAGGCATCATGGCGCACATTGATGCCGGCAAGACAACGACCTCGGAACGCATCTTGTTCTACACCGGCATCAACTACAAGATCGGCGAGGTGCACGACGGCGCCGCGACGATGGACTGGATGGAGCAGGAGCAGGAGCGCGGGATCACGATCACCTCCGCAGCGACGACCTGTTTCTGGAAGGACCACCAGATCAACCTGATTGATACCCCTGGTCACGTCGACTTCACCATGGAGGTGGAGCGTTCTTTGCGGATCCTTGACGGCGCGGTCGCCGTGATTGACGGCGTTGCCGGGGTTGAACCGCAATCGCAAACCGTTTGGCGCCAAGCCAGTCGCTATGGCGTGCCCCGGATTTGCTATGTCAACAAACTTGATCGTACGGGCGCTAGCTTCGACCACTGTGTCAAGACGATCCGGGAGCGTCTCCAGGCGACCCCGCTGCCGATCCAACTGCCAATCGGGGCCGAAGCGAACTTCATTGGGGT
>JAIRKB010000271.1 GCA_031260385.1 Propionibacteriaceae bacterium
CGCGAGGATCGTTATTGATCACCGCACCAACGGCATTGATTAAGCGAATAATCTCCTTGGCCATGTAATAGCCGGGTGCCGCCTTGGCGCCAAAAACGAAGGTCCGGGGGGTGACCGCCTCCAGGGCAAGCTTCCCGGTGGTCAGGTGTTCGTAGGTGGTGACGATATGGAGAACCTTCAGCAACTGACGTTTGTATTCGTGGAGCCGCTTGACCATACAGTCGAAAAGGTGATCCTCAGCCAGGATCGTGCCATCGCGACGGGCAAGGATCTTGGCGAACTCCGTTTTATTCGCGGCTTTGATCTCGCGAAAAGCTTGGCGGAACCCAGCATCATCCGCGTACGGGGTTAGCTCGCGCAACCGCTCGAGGTCGGTCAGCCAGCCGTCACCGATCGTCTCGGTGATCAGCGCGGAGAGCTTGGGGTTCGATAAGCGCAGGAAGCGGCGTGGGGTGACGCCATTGGTGACATTGGTGAAACGCTCCGGCCAGATCTCGGCGAAGTCGGGAAGCACCTTGTCGCGCAGGAGTTGGGAGTGGAGTGCGGCGACGCCATTAACCTTGGCGCCGGCATAGGTGGCGAGGTGGGCCATCCGTACAGCCCGAGTCGGGTAATCGGAGATGATCGACATCCGCCGCACCCGCATCTCATCAGCAGGGTATTGCTCGCGGACCAAACGGCATAGTTCGGTGTTGATCAGGTCAATGATCTCCATGTGACGCGGCAGTAGGCGCGCCAACAGCTCTACCGACCAGGTTTCTAGCGCCTCTGGCAGCAGGGTATGGCAGGTGTAGTTGAAGCAAGCGCTGGTGATCTTCCAGGCGGCGTCGAAGTCCAGCCGATATTCATCCATCAGCAGGCGCATCAGTTCAGGAACGGCAATCACCGGATGGGTGTCATTGAGTTGGAAGGTGACCCGATCCGGCAGTTGCGCGAGATCAAACCCGTCCTCAAGGTGGTTAATAAAGTCGCGCAGCGAGCAGGCGACGAAGAAATACTGCTGTTGGAGCCGCAACTCTTTGCCTTGCGGGGTTGAGTCCTCCGGATAGAGCACCTTGGTGATGTTCTCGGCGAAGGTCTGGGCCCGAACCGCTTCGGCGTAGTCACCGGCATTAAAGATCGCCAGATCGAAAGCATTGGTCGCCCGGGCGCTCCACAAGCGCAAGGTGTTGACCCAGTTGGTGCCGTAACCGGGCACCATGTAGTTATACGGGACGCCGATGACATTCCAACTCGGAATCCAACGCGACCGTTCGACACCGGTCTCGTCGCGGTAAAGCTCCGTATGTCCACCAAAATCGACCTGGATGGAATGCTCGGGATGGGGGAACTCCCACGGGTTGCCCAACGCCAGCCAGGGGTCGGGTTGTTCGGTTTGTACCCCATCAACGAAGGTCTGGCGGAAGATACCGTACTGATAGCGAATCCCATAGCCGATCGAGGGAACCCCCATTGAAGCCAAGGAGTCAACGAAGCAGGCGGCTAGTCGGCCTAGACCACCATTGCCTAGCCCCGGTTCAACCTCTTGGGCGCGCAGGGTCTCCAAACGGATCCCACAGCGGGCGAGGGCCTCGGTGGCGATTTGCTCAAGGTCGGTCGCCAGTAGAGCGTTGTCGAGTTGGCGTCCGAGCAGGTATTCCGCCGACAGATAGCCAACCATCTTGGGCCGGGCATCAAATAACCGCCGGTTCGACTCCAGCCAGCGCGCCATCAGGCAACCGCGAATCGTCCGGGCGAGCGCTAGATACTGGTCATTGACCGTGGAGCGAGCCAGGGTCACCCCTTGACCAAGGTTGAGCTCCTGCAGGAACTCGGTGACAAACTCGTCAACGGTTTGCGCCGGTGGCGGCACTGGGCCGAGGGCAGCATTGTTTTCTACGTGAAACTCCGGCCCGGTGCGTACCCCCATCAACTGCGCCTCATCATGAGGGATAGCAGGGCGTTTGTGCGGCGCGTCAGTGATGCTTACGTAGTTGGTCACACCCCTACGATACCGTGCATAGACTATTTGACTAATATTCGACAGGCTTAGGGTGATACCCCTCATAGAAAACCCCATCGTATAACTTTACCGATGGGCAAAAGGCCTCGTCGGTTTTAGCGACCAGAAGCGATATCATTCAGGGCATCAACAAGTTGCATATTGTCTTGCTGACTTCTCACAGCGACGCGGATATATTGACCGTCGATTCCCGATTTCCCACTGAGATCTTTAATCAAGATATTGTATTTCGTCAAGAGGATCTGAGCCAGAGTCTGGGCCGAGAAATCTTGGGTTAGTCGGCAGGCGAAGTAGTTCGCCTGGCTAGGGATCGGTTCCAAGAACGCCACCTCGCTAAGGCGGGCGAAGAACTCCTCGCGAGCCTGGATGAACTGATCAATACCAGCGGCGTAATGCGCTTGGTATTTCCCGGCAATCTGCAAATAGTATTCGCCAAAGGAGTTGATATTCCAGATCGAAACCCCACGCCGAATCGCGGCGATCATTGCCGGATCGCTGGAGGCTAAAACCCCGAGGCGAAGGCCAGGCACACCATGGGATTTGGAGATACTCTTGACCACAATCAGGTGGGGGTTGCCCTCCAAGATCTCGTCAACCAGCAAGGTGTCGGCTGGGTTCGCGAAATCGACAAAAGACTCGTCTAGGATGAGCTTGATCTGACGCTCAGCCGACCAATCTAGCAACTTTAGAAGGTCGGGCCGGGCGAGATAATTCCCCGAGGGGTTGTCGGGGTTGATCAAGACTAGGGCGCTGATGGCCTTGTCGGCAAAGAAGTCGATCAGGTCGTCGGCGTTATATGCAAACTGCTCGTTTGCCGGTGTGAAGGCCACAATCTGGAGGGGTTTCCGATTGGGATATTCGTCAAAGGTCGGGACGATCACCCCCAGCCGGCCGGAGATCTGTTCCAAGAGGACTTTGATCAGCTCCGCGGCACCATTCCCGGTCACAATGCTCGATGGCCGAACACCGAAGTATTTCGCCGCCAAGAAATCATTGACCCGTTGCCCGGAAGGATATTCGGTTAACAAGGTGGCAAAGCTAGCCCGTAACTCCTCGATCAGCCGGGTTGGAGGATAGAACGGGTTGACGAGATAGCAGAAGTCCAGCACCCGCGGATAGCGCCAATAGCCACCATAACGCGTCGTTATTCGATGATATTTTTCTTCATCCGTACGGGTGAAGATCGTCTCGGCGATATCCAAATCTTGGATATCGTCAATTTCATACCAGTTACCCTTGTCTAAAACCTTGGCTTTCAGATCACCACTGCCGAGCAAGACGATAACTTTGAGGACCTGCTCGTAATATTCATTAATCCGCTCGCCTCGACAGTAGGCCTCTAATAGCGGCACATACTGGCCGAGGGAGAACCCCTGGCTGAACTTGTAGATATTGACCGTTTTGTAATACTCAGCGGTGGCCGAGAAATCGAAATCGGCTTTATCAATGAACTTCGTGATCTCGTTGTTGTCGAGGGTAACGACCGTGCCGTCCATCCAAGAGTCATATTTCGCCACCAGAGCGAGATTGGGGCTCGGGTCCTCGACGAGGGCCGTCAAGGCATAATCGTCGAAGATCAGATCCGACTCCAAGAGCAGGGTGTCCTCTTCGCAGAGCCAATGACTAGCCAGGTAGAGGGAATAGATATTGTTGGTCTTGTCGTAATCCGGGTTCTCGACCCACTCAATCGGGGTGGCCGAACCCAGGGTGGCGACAAACTCCTTTAAACGTGAGGCCTGATAGCCGACCACGATCACGATCCGCGACAACCCCAGGGAGTTCAACTGGCGAAGCATCCGCTCAATGAGGGTGATGCCGTTGACCTCGACCATGCACTTCGTCACTCCGGCGGTCAACTCGCCTAATCGCTTGCCCATACCGGCGGCGAGAACAATCGCTTGCATGTCAGTCATCCTGTCAGTGTCGAAACTTGTTTACCCAAGGGTAACCTCAATCGTACTGTGGGGGTCAATGTTCAGAGTAGGTGTTGATTGGGGTGGAGAAGGATTCCGTGATCGTGACCTGCCCGGGCAAGCCGGGGACCGCCAGATCAGCTAAGGGGACCACACAGGTCGCCGTCGCCGTGACCTGACCGGCCTGGCCGGCGGGCAAGCCCAAGGCGAGGGTGTCGAGGCGGATCTCCAGCCTCACACAGTTGAGGTTCGCCCGCTCGAAGTGTTCGATGATCGCTAGGCGGCCGACTTGTTCTGCCGTACGGACGTCGGACTCCAGGGAGGCGAGGCGCGCCCCGCTAACGACCCCGGCGTGGATATCAGCCCGGACCATTGCTGTGCGCCCAATCCCGGCGATCAACGCCAGAAAGAGTAGGAAGGCGGGGATGACGAGCACCGCCTCAATCGACATCGACCCTCTGGTGCGGCGGCGGTGGTTCATAGGGTCTCCCAGGGCATCGTCGCGGATTTGGTGACCGGGAAGTCGAGTCCAGGGATGACCGACAGCGACTGCCCGGTCACGGTAATAGTTAGCCCTTGCGGGCTGATATCGGCATCGACCTGCCAGTTAGTGCCCACCGCCCGGGCCCAGATGATCTCTTCGGCGGTTTCGACCCCCTCGGCCGGCCCCCCACCTCGGTAGTAGGTTCCGGCGCGAGCACCGTCCTGGGCGGCCGCCATCGCGGTGGCCGAGGCGTTAACCCACAAGGCACCCTCCAAGGTGATGAAGACCGCAAACAGGAATAGCGGGACCAAGATCACCGCCTCAATCGACACCGAACCGGTGGTAGACGACCTGGCCCTGGGAGCGGATCGCTTTCCCATCACGGACCAAGCAGCTCGGCTGAATGGTTCGTCACATAGGTGGTGATCGCGAAGACGACGATGCCTGCGATTGCGATCACCGCCAAAGCCCAGATCACATTCTCCATCGTAACGGAGCCTCGATCACCCTGTGGTCGGCTGGGTAGCCAAGGGAAGTAGCCCCATAACATCCTCAACATTGTTATTCCTTTCGTGTCCCCATTGGTTGGCCCTAATCATCCGAATAGCACTGAGAGCAGGGCGGGCGTAATCAGGATGGCCAGAAAAACGATCCCCAGAACGGAGACCGGTAGGCTCATCTTCTCGTTGGTCTCATTGGCTTTCGCCAAGTCTTTTAGCAGTAGGCCTTCGCGGATCGAGCGGGCCTTGGACCGCAGAATCCGGTAGATCCCAGCCCCCTCGGCCCCCGATAACCGCATGATGTCAGCGAGATCGGACAGATCAGAGACCTGAACTTCATTGGCTAGCTCTCGTAAGCCATCCCAACCGGCTTTACCCGCCCAGGTCGCCCGGTCGAGGGCTTCGCGCAAGCGCAAGAAGACCCAAGAGTCGCCGACCGCAGCCGCGGCGTCGAGGGCTTGCCGGGTGCCAGAGCCACAAGCACGCTCCATCGCCACCAGGTCAACAAAGCAGGCCAAGGTGGCGCTGAACTCGCGACGGGCCTTCGCGGCTTTAGTCCTGACCTCCAGATCAGGCAAGAGATAGCCGACCGCGGCCGTCACCAAGCAGATGATCGGCGGGATTACCCAGGCGACAGTAATGCCTAGTAACGGCAGAGTGATTGAGACCAGCCCCGGTAGGAGTAAGCCGACTAGGGCGTAGGTTAGCTTTCGAGCCAGAAAGGTAGCGGGGGTTACCTGGAGCAAGGCCAAATCCTGGGTCGGGATCGGGCGGAGCGTCGTCGGCAGTTTGTCGAGACCCCAAGCTCCCAGTTTGTCCCAGCCCTGGGCGGGAGCCTCATTCTGTTCCACCCCGGGCCCTAGCAGCGCTAAAGACTGCGCCAAGTTGGGGTAGGTTGGCATGAGCTTTAGCAGGATGAGCCACAAGCCGAACCCGATGGCGCCCCCGGCCAGGATGGCATATTGGATTGCGTTCATCCCGCCCCCTGCCCGGCCCGGTCGCCGAGGATTCTGACGGTTGAACTAGCGCTGGCTAGGCGTTTCATCCAGATCAGCACCGCCACGTACGCTCCAAGCAGGCCGAGCAGGATGAACTGTCCGATCCCTGATTTATAAGGGGCAACGTAAGCACCGGTGAGGAAGAGCCCACCCAAGACCAGAGCGGTGATGAGAGTAACCCAGCGGGCAGTCGCCCGAGGCTTGGCGGCGTCGGCTTCGACTTGACGGCGGGCCCTTATATCGAAGGCGACCGATTCCGCTAACCCTTCTAGGATCGTTGCTAGGCCGTCGCCGCGTCGTTGGGCCCCCAAGAGCAGGTTCGCGGCGATGATGTCGCCGGTCGAATCGGCGAGGTCATCGGCGAAAGCCTTGATCGCTGCGGCCGTGGACCAGCGGGCGCGCAGACGGGCGACCAGTCGGGTGACCTCTAGTTTGATCGCGGCGGGGGTTGATCCCAAGGTGGCGACTAGGGCTTGCTCCAGACCGGTGCCAGCAGTCAGGATTCCCGATAAGGAACGCGTCCACTCCTCCATCGCCTCCAGTTTGGCGATGTCAAGGCCGCTCTGAGAGCGCCCGATGAGGTACGGGAGGGCTAGCCCGGCGAGCGGGAAAACAATGATGGCGACTAGCCAACCGCTGAGCAGTGCCACTAACGTACCAACGCCCAACAAACCAATCCCGATCACCCAGCTTGAGCGGGGGTGAAGCTTGGCCAGGGGGATCGAGCGGCGTTCGGTTCGGCGCAGACCATTAATAATCAGCAGAGTCCCGCCGGTGACTAGGACACCGGCCGCTGTGAGCAGGGCGGTCATCATGACAGGCTCCAGATGTCTTCGATGGGATCGAAGACATCGAGGTAATCCTCAGGACAGGTCACGAGTGCGGCCTGGCGTTCGCCGGCCGGGGTGGAGAAGAGGCGGGTGGTTGAGTAGCCCCGGGCAGAATCCGAGGGTTCTAGGGCCAGGATCTCCTTGACCCAGCGGTGGCGGCGGTAACCGCCCTTGGGGCGGGCTTCGGTGATCATTTCCATGTGGACGATGAAGTCGATATCCTCCGCAATCGCCCGGGTAGCATACTCGGAGGTGACATGGGGACCGGCTTCCAAAGCGCAGGTCAGCAGTTTGCGGATGGCGCCCTCGGCGGAGTGGGCGTGGGTGGTCGACAGTGAACCAGACCCCGATTGCATGGCCTTCAACATAGCGAGGATCTCGCGACCGCGTACCTCCCCAACAATCTGGCGGGAGAGGTTGAAGCGGAAGGAATCGTACAAAGCATCATCGATTAGGAACTCACCGGCGCGGTGCCCAGCCCCATCCGACTCCCCGGAACCCGGGCGGGCCTCCCAAGCGAAGACCACTCGATGGCGCTCGGGCATATTGTGGAGGTGAAGCTCGTATTCAGTCTCGAAGGTGCCGAGGACCTCGTCGAAAGGAATTTCGGCGCATAGGGCTCGCATCAGGGTGGTCTTGCCGGAGCCTTGGGCGCCGGAGACGATGATCGAGGCGCGGCGCTGGACAGCGGCGGTGAGGAACTGGGCGGTTTGTTTGGATAAGGTCCCGCGAGTCACCAGATCTTTCAGGGTGACGGTTTGCAGGCGATGGCGTCTGATCACCACCGCCGGGCGGGGGGTGACCCAGGCGGCAGCCGCTAGCCGGGCCCCCGAATCCAAACGCAGGTGGAGGCGTGGTTCGGCCGGGGAGAAAGAGCGCTCGTTCACCTCTGATCGAGAGGCGATGAAGGCCAGGAAGTCGATCAACTCCTGATCAGAATCGGCAACCGGTGGGCCCTCGATTAGCTCGCCCTCCCGGGTTTCGCACCAGACGTTATCAGCCCCCGAGATGACGATGTTTTCGATCCGATCGTCGTCGACGAGGGCTTGTAGACGGCCGAGGCGGAAGAGGGAATCAAAAACCGCCTGGCCGATTCGGGCCTGGTAGGTGGCATCCCAAGGGGCGACACCCTGGCCGATCGCCTCGCTCGTACGTTCCTCAAGCAGGTCGGCGATAATGACCTGGCCGAGGCGATGCTGGTGGGCGGCGTCGACGATTTCCGAGCCGACCAGGTTGCTTAGGCGGGTGGAGGCGACGGAGCGCATCTGGGCTACAAGGGGCCAGTCGATTTCTGCCCAGGGCACGGCGCCGAGCGAGTCGAAACTGGGTAGGGGTGGGGGCTGGGGAATGACGGGAAGAATCTGGGCTGGCGGGCTAGGTGGGGTTGGGCTAGGCGCGGTCGCGGCCGGACGGTGGGGATCGACTTTCGACCAATCGAAACGTGGTTCCTCAGCCAGTGGTTGGGGGCGAGGGATGACGAGGTCGGCGAGGTCACCCGGGTTCACTTCGCCTCCTTCGGATCTAGGAGTTCCCGGATGCTAGCTAGCTTGGCCCGGATATCGCGCCCGACGCGGTCAAGGTCTCGTCCCAAGGCGGAGCGACGCCGGAACTTGGTGCCACCATGCGAGAAGAAGGCCGCGCGGCGAGGGTCGAGACCAAGGGTCGACAACACTGGCAAGCCCAAGGTGGTGGCGATTTCTCGATTATCGTAGGGATGGCCGGGGTCAACGACGAGCAAGGCCCATTCGGGGGCTTCCGGATGAAGCTCGCGCGTCTGGAGGGCGCGTTCCGTCCACTGTTGGGCGGCGGCGAGGGCGGGCAGATTAGAGCGGGTGACTAGCAGGACCAGGTCGGCGGTGCCGAGGAGGGCTTCGGGATAGGATTCCATGCCTAGGCGACCGGCGTCCACGAGCACGTCCGTTCCGGTGTTGCCGAGTGTACGCCAGACTAGGCCGAGTTGACCCCACAAATCGAGGGCACTATGGGCTTGGGCGTGGGAGCGCGGGCCAGGCAGGACGGCGGCGTTAGTTGACTTGATCCCGATCAGGGTGGTCGGGAACTGTTCGGCGAGGCGCCCAGCGCGCTGGGCAAGGAGCAAGTCGACGATCCCCTGGCCGGGGGTTTGGAAGCCCTTGAAGAATCCAGCGAGCATCGCCGAGCCGCCAATCGGGTCGGCTTCAATGGCGATGACTGGTCTCGGCCAGGTGTAGGCGAGGCCGAGGGTAGTGGTGGTGACCCCCGGTGCCCCCGATGCCGAGGTGAGGACAACGACCGACATTAGGGCCCCCGGGAGACCAAGACCAAGGCCAACTGGTTGTTGGCGGCGAGAGCGGCGACGGTGGGGGCTTGGGAGGCCTCAACGAGCACAGTGATGGTGATTTGGGCATTGCTGCCTGTAGGCGAGACTGAGACTAGGGTGCCAACGTAGCTCATCGGGTTCTCGGGAATATCGTGGGATGACTGCACGGCAACGAGCAGGATCTGGTCCCCCGGCATCAACCCATCATCAGGGTATCTTCCGATCGACAGGGCCACCCCAATCTGTGCCTGTTTCTCGCCCGGGCTTAGCCGCTCACCGACGCTGTCTTGGGTTAGGAATGTACCGGGGACGAGGTCAGCGATCGCGTACTTACCGATGATCTGATTGACCTGGGAAGCCGGTATCGGACGCAACAGCGGATCGAAACTAACTTCCGCGATCGCCAGATCGCTGCGTTGGATTTGCCCACCGCGAGCGACTGGGGAGATAACGACGATCACCTCTTGGGTGGTGCTCATTTGGGAGTAGATACCTGCCGAGACGAGGGCCCCCGTGACCACGAAGATCGCCCCCGCGATGGTCATGATTGGGCTGCGCCGGATCTTCGGCCCCGAGCGCGGCGAGGGAAGGTTGAGTTTCACTAGATTCCTTTCTCTAACGTCCGGTTGGGGTTGAGGTGGGTGGCCCAGGTACAATCACTGATACCAGTTCTCCAACGTGGACCGTCGGGTCGTTGGTGGAAGCGACTTCGAAGGTGAAATGTCCATAGTCACCATCAGAAGCGGTCCAGGAGACGTCCCAAACCACGACTGCGGAGAT
>JAIRKB010000007.1 GCA_031260385.1 Propionibacteriaceae bacterium
AAGTGAGCCACCAGAAACGTCCCCCTGGCTCACCCATCTAGACCAGTACGAGTTCGGCTTTCTGTAAGCTCTTAACGTCCACGAAGCCTGTCGAGGCTAAGGTCCGGCGCAGTCCCCCGACCAGATTGACTGAACCATCGGCGACCGAACTAGGCCCCACCAGGATTTCCTCGAGGGTGGCAATCGGTCGGCGGTGGACGCGTAGACCGCGTGGCAGGGACGGATGCCAGGCTTCCGGGCCCCAGTGATAACCGCGCCCGGGGGCATCAAAAGCCCGCGCGAAAGGCAAACCAACCATTGCCGCATCGGCGCCACAAGCCAGCGCCTTGGCGATGTCACCGGAACCACCGATCGAACCATCAGCGATCACCGCGACATAGCGACCGCCGGACTCATCAAGATAGTCACCGCGCGCCGCCGCCACATCGGCAATCGCCGTCGCCATTGGCACTTCGATCCCGAGCACGTTGCGGGTCGCCCGCCGGGCCCCACCCCCGAAACCAACCAGGACACCGGCTGCTCCCGCTCGCATCAAATGCAAGGCGGTGTGATAGTTAGCACAACCACCGACGATCACTGGCACTTCTAAGGAGTGGATGAACTGCTTTAGGTCAAGGGAGTTCTCCTTTGAGGAGACATGCTGGGCGGAGACCGTCGTCCCCCGGATGACCAAGAAATCGACCCCGCCCCGCACGGCATGATCGGCATAGTCCCGGACCACCTTGGGGCTAAGCGAACCAGCAAAAGGCACCCCGGCCGCCCGGATCTGGGCCAAGCGAGCTTCAATCAACTCCGGGCGGATCGGCTCCGCGTAAACCGCCTGGAGGCGTCGGATCGCCGCTGTCGGGTCAGTAATCCGGGCCAACTCCTCGAAGATCGGTTCCGGATCGACATAGCGCGTCCACAGACCCTCAAGGTTGAGCACCCCCAAACCGCCGAGGCGACCGACATCGATCACCGTCGAAGGCGACATCACTGAGTCCATCGGCGCTGCCATCAGTGGAAACTCCAGACCAACGGCGTCAATCCGCCAACTAAGATCGACCTCATCAATATCGCGGGTTCGCTTCGAGGGCACTATTGCCACATCATCGAGGTTGTAGGCCTTTTCGGCCCTTTTGCTGCGACCGATGTCGTACATCTTGCTCCTATTCGGGAATTGACGAGTAGTTCGGCGCCTCCACCGTCATTTGGATGTCGTGGGGGTGGGATTCGCGCAACCCGGCACTGGTGATCCGAATGAAACGGCCACGAGACTGGAGTTCCGGAATCGTCCGGGCGCCAGTATAGAACATCGACTGCCGCAACCCGCCAATTAGCTGATAGGAGACCGCCGCCAAGGGCCCCCGGAAAGCGACCTGGCCTTCGACCCCTTCGGCGATCAGCTTGTCGTCGGACTTCACATCGGACTGGAAATAACGATCAGAGGAGTACGACGCCCGGCGGCCACGGGAGGCCATCGCGCCCAGCGAGCCCATACCGCGATAAGACTTGAACTGCTTGCCGTTGATGAACACCAACTCGCCGGGGGATTCCTCGCAACCAGCCAATAGGGAACCGAGCATCACCGAACTGGCCCCGGCCACGATCGCCTTGGCGATATCGCCGGAGAACTGGAGCCCGCCGTCGCCAATCACCGGCACCCCGGCTTCCCGGCAAGCCCGGGCGGCTTCCATGATCGCGGTGACTTGCGGCACACCAATCCCGGAGACGACGCGGGTCGTACAAATCGAACCCGGACCGACACCAACCTTGACCCCATCAGCGCCAGCCTCAACCAGGGCGCGGGCCCCCTCGTAGGTCGCAACATTGCCGCCGACGATGTCAACATCGCGCGCTGCCGGGTCGGACTTCAGCCGCCTGATCATCGAACTGACGGCTTGAGAGTGGCCGTGGGCGGTGTCAACGATCAGGACGTCCACCCCGGCATCAATCAGCGACATCGCCCGGGCCCAACCATCGCCGAAGAAGCCCACTGCGGCGCCAACCCGCAACCGTCCCGCCGAGTCCTTCGAGGCGTTGGGATACTTGTCAGACTTGACGAAATCCTTGAGGGTGAACAAGCCGGTGAGGCGATTATCCTTGTCAACAAGGGGTAGCTTCTCAATCTTGTGCCGGGCCATGATGGCGAGAGCCTCATCGCCGGGGATCCCCGGATAGCCAGTGATCAGCGGCATCGGGGTCATGACATCCTTGACTAGCCGGTTCGGGTCGTCCTCAAAGCGCATATCGCGGTTGGTGACGATCCCGATTAGGTAACCCTCATCGTCGACCACCGGCACCCCGGAGATCCGGTAGGTCGCCGCCATCTCATCAACCTCGCGGATCGTACGGTCGGCGCTGATCGTAATTGGTTCGGTGATCATGCCGGCTTCGGAGCGTTTCACCTGGTCAACCTGATGGGCCTGGGCCTCGATCGACATATTACGGTGCAAGATCCCAATCCCGCCCTCGCGGGCCATCGCGATCGCCATTCGGACTTCGGTGACGGTGTCCATTGCCGCCGAGGCTAATGGGATCTTCAGGTCAATCCGCCGCGAGAACTTGGATGCGGTGTTCGCCTCGGACGGTATCACATCCGATTCCCGGGGTTGGAGAAGAACATCGTCGTAAGTGAGCCCCCAAGGCACCTTCGGGTCTTGACTTTCCATACTGTCCAACGTGGCCATTAATGCGGCTCCCTTCCCTAATGGTCTCCAGGCCCATAGTCTAGTGCTATCGGGGACCGTACGACTTTCTGGCGCGACGTATTATTACTTAGGTAGCCTGGTAAGTTTGGTTGCGAAACGGGGTAATGATGCAAACCAATATCATGTTGGATGGTCGCTATTTGTTAGGCGACCAAATCGGCGAAGGCGGCATGGCGGAAGTCTGTCGCGCCCGCGACCTGCGGATGGGACGCGAGGTCGCCGTCAAACGGCTGAAACCAGACCTCGCCAAAGACCCCCACTTTCGGCAACGGTTCTTGCGTGAAATCCAAGCGGTTTCTGGTCATCGCCACCCCAATGTTGTTGCGGTGTTCGATACCGGGGAATACTTTGATGAGATCAGCCAAGTGCAGATCCCCTACCTAGTCATGGAACTACTTGACGGTGAAACCCTTAGTGATCAACTCAAAGCCGGGGGCAGGTTTCCCCTTACCACGGCCCTTGAAATCACTCGATCTGTGCTGGCGGCTCTGAATCACTCCCATCAGCAAGGGGTTATTCATCGTGATGTGAAACCCGCTAACGTCATGCTTCCTAGCACCGGCGAAGTTAAGGTTATGGATTTTGGTATCGCCCGGATTGAGAATGCCGAAACCCTCACCGGGGTAACCTCCGTTTTAGGGACCCCCCAATATCTATCTCCTGAGCAAATCGAAGGTGGGAAGGTCGATGCCCGCTCCGATATTTATGCTACTGGGTGTCTACTCTATGAACTCATAACCGGCCAACCACCATTTAGCGGCCCCACCCCAGTGTTGGTCGCGATCCAACACCTCCAAACCCCCGCCCCGTCACCATCCCAGATCGTGCCCGAACTACCGAGCCTGATTGATGAGATCTGTAGCAAGGCTCTCGCCAAGAGCCCGGCTGATCGTTTCCAAACCGCTGATCAGATGCGCGCCGCCCTCAGCCAACTGTCGCCTGACAACACCATCCAACTAGCCCTATCAGCCATCGAAGAATCAACCCCCAAACCATCGGCTGGCGACGACACCCTAGTTAAGATCCGCCTAGCGACCTCCCCCGCTGAGACCACACCATCGAAAACCAC
>JAIRKB010000014.1 GCA_031260385.1 Propionibacteriaceae bacterium
TTGGTTTTCCCCTCCACCCCCCTCCACCCCCCGCCCTCCCCACGCGCGTGGATAGTTACAGTACGGTTGGCACCCGTCTGGCGTGCCATAACTGACCACTTGCGGGTCTTGTGGGGCTCGCGGGTCTCCTGCGTGTGGACGGGGGGAAGAGAGGAGAGGGGGAGAGGGGTTCCGACCCCCACCCTCTTCCGCGAGTGGTCAGTTATGGTACGTTTCGCAGCCGTCTGGCGTGCAATAACTGACCACTCGCGGGTCACCGTGGGGCTCGTGAGGCTCGCGGCTTTGGGTGGGAGGGGAGAGAGGGGGGGAGGGGCTAGGTGGTGCGGATGGCGGCTTGGTGGCAGAGGGTTTTTAGGCCGTCTAGGGCTTCGCTGGGGGGGAAGACGGCTAGGTGAGCTAGGGCCTGGTCAGCGTAGGTTTGGATTTGGGCGCGGGCCTCGTCGAGGGCGGGGTGGGTGCGAAGTAGACCAAGCGCTTCGGGGATATTCTCATCGGCAACCGGATAAGCCAGCAGTTCGAGTAGGCGGGTGTCACCCGGACGAGGGTTGGCTTGGACGAGGAGGGTGGTCAGGGTGGGGACCCCTTCCCGCAGATCGGTGCCTTGGGGTTTCCCACTGGAGTCGCTTAACAAGTCCATCAAGTCATCGGCTAGTTGGAAGGCTAGGCCAAGATCTTCACCGTAGGCGGCAAGGGCCTCAACTTGATCCGGGTCCAAACCACCGAAGAGGCCGCCGAAGCGGGCCGCCGTCGAAATCAGGGAAGCGGTCTTATCGGAGACGACCTTGAGGTGGTGGGTGATCGGATCAACCCCCTGGTCCGGTCCGCTCAGCTCGGCGATCTGGCCTTGGACGAGACGGGCGAGGGTCTCCGCTTGATGAATGATCGCCGCCTCACCGAGGGTCGCCCCCAAGGCGGAGGCCCGGGCCAACATGAAGTCACCGACCAGAATCGCGATCGAGTTGCTCCATTTCACATGGGTGGCGGGCCGACCGCGTCTGGTGTCGGCTTCATCCATGACATCGTCGTGATAGAGCGAGGCAACGTGGGTCAGTTCAATCACGGTGGCGGAGCGCACCAAACGGACGACATCCATGTTTGATCGCCCAATGCCCAGCGCCCCCGCGTTAACGACGATCCCGGGACGGTAGCGTTTGCCACCAGCATCAACCAGGTAGCGAGCAACCTCTTCGACAAAGGCGTTTGGGGTAAACAGGGTCTCCTCGAGGCAACGTTGGATATCCGCGTTACGTTCACTAACCCAATTCGGAAGGCTAATAGACAATGGCACCCCCTAAGATTAACTCGGCAGGATAAAGGAGGCGGCTGATTGGAGCAAATCTAAGACCGGCCCCGGGAATAGACCGAGCCCAATGGTCCCAATCGCACAAACGATCAGTACGATCCAGGTGGCTACACCGGGACGCGCCACCTCAACGTCGCTAGTCTCATCAATCTCCCGGAAGTACATCACCTGGATGACCCGGATATAGATGAAGACCGCGACCAGTGAGAGCACGATCGCCACCAAGGCCAGCCACCAGAAGCCGCCTTGCCAGGCCGCCATGAAGGCGACGAACTTGCCCACAAACCCGGCTGTCAAGGGGATTCCGGCTAGCGAGAGCAAGAAGATCACCATGAAGACACCGAGCACCGGGTGACGCCGACCAAGGCCGGCCCAACTACTAAGGGCGGTGACTTCCCGGCCTTGTGAGCGTACGAGGGTGAGCAAGGCGAAAGCGCCGATGGTGGCGAACCCATAAGCGATCAAATAGAACATCGTCGCCGGGACGGAACCGGCTTGGTTCTCGGCGAGACCCGACTGGATGGTCGCCGCGCCAACGATCGGCACCAGCACGAACCCAGCATGGACAACCGAAGAGTAGGCCAGCACCCGCTTCATATCGTCTTGGTTGATGGCGATGATCGCCCCAACGACGATCGTCACAATCGCTACGCCAGCCAAGATTGGCTGCCAGGTCCAGACCAGGCCGCCAAAGCCGACGTAGAACAAGCGCATCAGCCCGATCACGGCGGCAGCTTTCGTACAAATCGCCATGAAGGCGGTCACCGGGGTAGGCGCGCCTTGGTAAACATCCGGCACCCAGGAATGGAAGGGGACGGCGCCAATCTTGAACAACAACCCTACCGCCACGAGCACCAACCCGGCCCAGAGCAGACCATCAGTGGCCGCAAAACTGACCGCCTTGGCGAGCTGGTCATAACCGAACCCGCCCGCGAAGCCAAAGAGCATGGCAACACCAAACAGGAAGATCGCCGAAGCGGCCGCACCAAGCAGGAAATACTTCAGGGCCGACTCTTGGGAGAGCAAGCGGCGTTGACGCGCCAGCCCGGCAATCACATAGAGCGGCAAGGAGAGGATTTCGAGGCCGATGAAAAGAACCAGCAAGTCATTGGCGGCGACGAACAAGGCCATACCGGACATCGCGAACAACGCCAAGGGGAAGACCTCGGAGTGCACCAACCCGGCTTTCGCAGCCGCGGCCTCCCCTTTTGATCCGGGGATGGAAGCGGCAGCCGGAGTGAAAGCGGTCGCCCCACCGTGGAGACGACGTTCGGCAAAGAGGATCACAGCGACCAACCCGAACCCGAATAGGATCGCCCACCCGGCCTGGACCGGGCCGTCAACGATCACGGTTCCGCGAACGATCGGCGCTCTCCAAGAATCAACTAGCGCGTAAGTGCCCCACTGCCAGATGATCAAGGCGAGGGCGGCCTCAAGGGCGAGCACGGCGAGCACTACCTGGGTGACAAACCGAATCTTCCGGGGCGCAAAAGCCTCGATCAGGATGCCGAGGCAGGCCGCCCCTAGCACCACCAAGAAGGGTGCCAGAGCGACGTAGTCCAGGCTTGGCTGGGTGAATTCCATGAGGTTCATCGACCCTCCTCAATTTCCGCCACCGGATTGCTCGCCCCGGCCACTTGCATATAGTAATCGGCCGTTGGCGTGATCTCGTCCAAGGCTGGGCGAGGCCAGAAGCCGAGAAGCAGGATCGCAATCACCAAGGGTATGAGCGCTAGGCGCTCGCGCCAGTTCAGATCGGTCGTGATATGCTCCCGAGTTGCGTCGGTCACCGGACCAGTCATGATCCGCTGGTAGGTCCACAATATGTAAACCGCCGCCAAGACAACACCAAGCACAGCAATACCGGCGATCACGGGATAGCGGGTCCAGGTTCCGGCGATCGTCATGAACTCGGAGACGAAAGGCGCGGTGCCCGGGAGGGCACAGGAAGCTAAACCGGCCACCAGGGTGAACCCGGCCGCCAAGGGCGCGATCTGCGCCACCCCACCGAAATCATTAACATTCGCCGAACCCCGCCGAGCGATCAGGTAACCGATCACGATATAGAGGGCGCCGGTAGCCAAGGCGTGGTTGACCATGTAGAAGATCGAACCGGAGATCGACTGGGAGGTGAGAGCGAAGATCCCCATCACCATGAAGCCGAAGTGGGAGATCGAAGTGTAGGCGATCAAGCGCATCAGGTTCTTAGACCCAATCGCTGCCAAGGCGCCATAGAAGATCGAAATCAAAGCCAAGATCAGGATCACCGGGGTCGCCCAGGCCGATTCGACGGGGAAGATCCCAATGCAGATCCGGATCATCGCGAAGGTGCCGAGCTTATCGAGAATGCCGACCATCAAGGCCGCCCCACCAGGGGTGGACTCCTCGGCGGCGTCAGGCAACCAGATGTGACCAGGCACCATCGGCGCTTTCAAAGCGAAAGCGATGAAGAAGCAGACGAAGATCAACTTGGTCACCCAGTTATTGTTCAGATCGAGCAAGGCGATCTTCCCAGCTAGGTCGATAAAGCCGAGGGCGGGCGTCCCATTGCCCGCGCTGAGCACGGCCGTCCCAATCACCCCGAAGAGCATGATCAGACCGCCCGCTAACCCGAAGATCAGGAACTTGGCCGCCGCCTTACCCCGCTTCGACCCCGACCAACCGCCGATCAGGACGTACATC